>JBBQJR010000051.1:0-12544 GCA_038326125.1 Chthoniobacterales bacterium | reverse complement strand
AGGAAACGCCGTTCAAAAATGTGCAGTTCGATTTTGGCGCGCCCGAGCCGCACACGGGCCAGCAGTCCCTGCAAATCCGCGTGCCGCTGAGCGAGCGCTATCTGCTCACGAGCGGCGTGGATGTGGGTGGCAATTTCCGCGGGCAGATCAAATACATGGTACACTTCAAATGAGCCCGTGCACGCCTTTCACCCCGGCCTTTTTGCCGGGAAAAATGATCCTGTTCGGAGCCGTGGCGATCGCGGTGCTCGGCGCGCGCTGCGTCTTCGGCCAGGCGGAGCTGCCGCCGGAACGCGAGACGAAAGCCGCGCCCGCGCAGTTGCCGAAGCTCGACGTGCCACCGCCGAAGATGAAGGGCAAGGTGAGCGTCAGCTTCGTCGGCAACACGGCCTTCACGGAGAAGCAACTGCGCGAGGCCATCGCGCGCCAGATCGCGATGATCGAGGAGTCCGGGCTCGACGCGGCGAATGCGTACGACGCGGGCTTTTTCCTCGAGAGCTACTATCGCAAGCAGGGCTATTCGCAGGTCAGCGCGACGGAAAAAATCACGGGGCGAGCCAGTCTGCGGATCGTCGTGCGGGAAGGGCCGCTCACGAAAATCAGCGCGGTGCGCGTGCGCGGGGCGAAGAGCCACACCGATGAGGAGCTGACGAAATATCTGCTCGGCCCGACGCGCGAACGCTTCCCGCGGATCAAGAAGGACGCGCTGCTACCGTTCGTGGAGGCGGACATCCAGAGCGGCGCGGAACTCGTGACGCGGCTCTACGCGGCGGAGGGATTCCTCGACGCGGTGCTCGAGCAGCCGCAGATCGAATTCGGGCCGGGCAAGCAGACGGCGTCGGTCACGCTCAGCGTCGAGGAAGGGACGCAATATTGGTTCGGCCCGCTCACTTTTTCCGGTCCCGCCGTCTATCCTCGCGCGCAGCTCACCGCGGCGATCGCCGACGAGCTCGCCAAGCCATTCACCTTCGGCCGGCTCGATGCGGCGCAGCGGAAGCTGGAGGATTTTTACAAAAAGCGCGGCCACTTTTTGGTGAAAATCACGAGTGCCGGAAACAAGGAGATGGCGGCGCGCGGGCTCGTGCCGGTGACCTTCACTCTCGCGCCGGGACCGGTGCATACGTTCGACGGATTCGTGACGCACGGACTGGAAAATGTGCGGCCGAGATTCATCCGCAACCGCCTCGTGAAGCTGCGCGGCCAGACCTACGATCCGGAGGCGATTGACAAAAAATTCCGCGAACTGATCCAAACGGGGCTGTTCAAGACGCTGCGCATCAATCCGCAGGAGGCACCCGGCAATCAGGTGCGGCTCGACCTCGAAATCGAGGAGTCCAAACCGAAGGAATTTGGCATCGGGCTCGGCTATGCGACCTACGAGGGCGCGATTCTGAGCCTGAGTTACGCGGACCGGAATTTCCTGCACTCGGGGCGACCGCTGACTTTTGAAATCGAGTACACGACGCGCGGCTACAAGGGCGAGATCCTGTATTCCGACCCGTGGTTTTTCGAGAGCGACTACCATTTTCGCACGCGCCTGTACGCGCAGACGCAGGACAACGACGGCTACTCGAAAATCGAATACGGCCTCCAGCCGTCGCTCTCGCGGAACCTCACGAAGCACTGGGAGGTCGCGGCGTTTGTCCTCGCGAAGCAGGTGGAAATATCGTCCGCGACGATCACGCCGCGCACGCTGCTCGGGCAGGAAAAATATCTCGCGAACTCGATCGGCCTTTCCTCCACGCTCGACTACCGGAACAACGTGGCCAATCCCTCGCGCGGTTTCATCGCGACGACGACCTTCGATACCGCGTCGAGCGCGCTCGGGAGCGACATCGAATTTCTGCGCGCGACCGGGCGCTTTTCGTACTACTGGCCCGTCACCGCAAAATCGGTGGTGGCCTTCGGGGCGCGCGGCGGCGTCATTTCGCCCACGGGAAGTTCGCGTGCGCCGGTCACAACTGCGGCGACGTCGGCGACGGATTTTCGGCTGCCGATTGACGAGCGTTTTTTCAGCGGCGGCGCGACGAGCGTGCGCAGCTTTGCCGAGCGCACGCTCGGGCCAAAGGACATCGGCGGAAATCCGCTCGGGGGCGAGGCGTTCACCGTTTTCAACATCGAGTACACCTTTCCGATCTCCGGCGATTTGAAGGGCGCGGTTTTCGCGGACGCCGGAAATCTCCGGCCGCGCGCCGCGGACTTTGGGCTCACCAACATGCGTTACGCGGTGGGCAGCGGGCTGCGGTACGATCTTCCGTTCGGCCCGATCCGGCTCGACTACGGGCTGAATCCCTCGCCGCGAGTCGGCGAAAGCCGCGGCGCATTTCACTTCAGCATCGGAGTGGCCTTTTAAAAGTGTGCCGCATCAAGAACGGCAGGGCCGCGCGTGGAGCTTTTTGCGATTTTGACCGTGTGCAAAAAGCAGACCAAATACTCGTTGCGAGCACCGCTAAACGGCGGGCGGCGAGACGTGCGGGTGCGCGTGAGATTTTCCTGAAAATGAACAAGAACCAAGTTCAGCGTCGAATGCCCATCGGAGCGGAAGTGCAGTCATCGGGTGGCGTCCATTTCCGGGTGTGGGCTCCGGCGTCGAAGCGCGTCGCGGTGCTCCTGAGCGAGAAAAGTGATCTCGCGCAGGCGACGGAAATTCCGCTCGCGGCGGAGGAAAATGGCTACTGGTCGGGCCTCGTCGCGGAGGCGCGCGCGGGCCTGCGCTACCGCTTCCGGCTGGACGGCGGAGACTTTCCCGACATCGCGTCGCGCTTCCAGCCGCACGGCCCGCACGGCCCTTCGCAAATCATCGGTCCCGGTGCGTTCGCCTGGTCGGACGAGGCGTGGCGCGGCGTCTCGCGCGAGGGACAGATCATTTACGAAATGCACATCGGCACGTTCACGCGCGAGGGCACGTGGGAGGCGGCGACCGCGCGGCTGCCGCATCTCGCGGAACTCGGCGTGACGCTGCTCGAAGTGATGCCAGTCGCGGATTTTCCCGGTCGCTTCGGATGGGGCTACGACGGCGTGAACCTCTTCGCGCCGACGCGGCTCTACGGCGAGCCGGATGATTTTCGCCGCTTTGTAAATCACGCGCACGCGCTCGGCCTCGGCGTGATTCTCGACGTGGTGTACAATCACATCGGGCCGGACGGAAATTTCATGCGGCAGTTCGCGCCGCATTATTTCAGCGAGGTGCATGTGACCGAGTGGGGCGAAGCGCTGAATTTCGACGACAAGTTTAGCGCGCCGGTGCGCGAGGTTTTCGTCGAGAACGCGGTATATTGGATCGAGGAATTTCACCTCGACGGATTGCGACTGGATGCGACGCAGGCGATTTTCGATTCGTCCAAACGGCACATCATCGCCGAAATCACGGCGCGAGTGCGTGAAGCCGGGCGGGGGCGCGGCACCTACCTTGTCGGCGAAAATGAGCCGCAGGAAGCGCGGCTGATTCGGAGTGCGGAGCGCGGCGGCCACGGGCTGGATGCGCTGTGGAACGACGACTTTCACCACAGCGCGATCGTCGCGCTCACGGGGCGGAACGAGGCGTACTACTCGGACTATCGCGGCAGTCCGCAGGAGTTCCTCTCCGCGGCGAAGTGGGGATTCTTGTACCAGGGCCAGCGCTACAAATGGCAGAAGAACCGGCGCGGCACGCCCACGCTGGATTTCGAGTCGGCGAACTTTGTGAACTTTTTGCAGAACCACGATCAGATCGCGAACTCGCTGTCCGGCCGGCGCATTCACACGGTCGCGAGCGCGGGCCGGCTGCGCGCGCTGACGGCACTGCTGCTGCTCGGGCCGAACACGCCGATGCTTTTTCAAGGCCAGGAATTTGCGGCGTCCACGCCGTTTCTATACTTCGCGGATCACCATCCCGAACTCGCGAAACTGGTGGCGAAAGGGCGCGAGGAATTTCTCGGGCAGTTCCCGAGCATCGCCTCGGAAGATGCTTCCACGCTGGTTCCGAGCCCGGAGGACGAGGAGACGTTCGCGCGCTGCAAGCTCGATTTTTCCGACGGTGAAAAGAACGCCGAGGTGCTGCTGATGCACCGCGAACTCATCCGGCTGCGCAAGGAAGACCCGCTCCTCGGCAAGGCGCTGCGCGGGACTTTCGACGGCGCGGTGCTGGGCGTGTCGTCGTTCCTGCTGCGGTTTTTCGGCCGGGCGCTGGATGACCGGCTGCTGCTCGTGAATCTCGGCTCGCACCTGCATCTCGATCCCGCGCCGGAGCCGCTGCTCGCGCCGCCGCGCGGCTGCGAATGGCGCGTGGCGTGGTCGAGCGAAGACCCGCGCTACGGCGGCGGCGGCACGCCCGCGCTGGACTCCGAGGACAACTGGAATTTGCCCGCCGAGGCAGCCGTCTTGCTCGTTGCGCACGAACTCAAACCATGACCGCGAATCTCACGCGCACCATTGACATCGCGAAAGCGCAGGCGGCGCACACGCGCGATATTTTGCGACGCGAATGGCTCATCGCCAACGGCCTCGGCGGCTATGCCTCGGGCACGATTTGCGGGATGGTCGCACGCCGCTACCACGGCTTGCTCATCGCCGCTCTGCCCGCCCCGTACGGGCGCGTGCTGATGCTGAATCATCTCGCGGAATTCCTGCGCACGCCCGACGGGCGCTGCGTGCTCTTCGGCGGCGAGGAGCCCAGCCGGACGGACGGCGGCGGGCAGGAGGCACATTTTCTGCGCGAGTTTCGACTTGAGAATGGGCTGCCGATTTGGACGTACGAGGCGGAGGGATTTGTGATCGAAAAGCGGCTGCTGCTCATCCACGGCCAGAACACGCTGCACGCGACCTACCGCCTGCTCTCCGGCCAGGACGTAGCGTACATCGAGCTGCGGCCCGCGGTGCATTTTCGCCCGCACGAAAACGATGTGGGCTCTCCGATCGGCAAGGGTTACGCGCTGCTCATTCGCGAGCAGCGCTACGAAATCAGCGCGCCGGATTTGCCGCATCCGCTGCGACTCACGATGGACGGCGAGCACGCACATTTTATCCATGAAGGCGGGTGCCTGCGGGAGATCGCGTATCCGGCGGAGGCCGAGCGCGGCTACCCCTCGAGCGGCGTGCTGTGGAGTCCGGGGGGTTTCCAAGTCGAACTGCGGAAAAACCGCCCGGCGACGCTCGTGGCCTCGACGGAAGAATGGTCTTCCATCCTCGCCGTGGACCCGGCGACGGCGGTGGTTTCGGAGTTGGAGCGCCGGCAGCGTCTGATCGCCTCCGCGCATCCCAGCGCGCGCAGCGGCGCGGCCGCGGAACTCGTCCTCGCGGCCGATCAGTTCATCATCCAGCCCGCCGGCCGCATCGAGGACGCCGCGCGCGCGCGGGCCGCGGGCGACGACGTGCGCACGGTGATCGCCGGCTACCACTGGTTCACGGATTGGGGGCGCGATACGATGATCAGCCTCGAGGGGCTCACGCTGACCACGGGCCGGCACATCGAGGCCGGCTGGATCCTGCGCACGTTCGCGCACTACATTCGCGACGGGCTGATCCCGAATTTTTTCCCCGACGGAAAATGCGAGGGTCTCTATCACACCGCGGATGCGACGCTGTGGTTCTTCCACGCGATCGACCGCTATCTCACCGCCACAAACGACCGCCCGCTATTGCAACTCCTCCTCCCGAAGCTCGTCGAAATCGCGGAGCTGCACCTGCGAGGCACGCGCTTCGGCATCGCCGTGGATCCCGCCGACGGCCTGCTCCGCCAGGGCGAGGAGGGCTATCAGCTCACTTGGATGGATGCGAAAGTGGACGGCTGGGTCGTGACGCCGCGCCGCGGAAAGGCGGTGGAAATCAACGCCCTCTGGTACAATGCGCTGCGCCTTCTCCAAGACTGGCTGCAGGAGGAGCGCGGTGCCGACGCCGCACGCCCGTATGCCGAACACGCGGAACGCGCGCGGGCGTCTTTCAACCGCCGCTTTTGGTCCGACGAACACGGCCATCTGCTCGATGTGGTGGATGGCGAGCACGGCGACGATCCCGCGTGCCGGCCGAATCAGCTCTTCGCGATCTCGCTGCGGCACGCAGTCCTGGACGAGTCGCACTGGCCGGCGGTTATTGAAAATGTGCGCGCGGAATTGCTCACACCCGTCGGTCTTCGTTCGCTGAGTCCGGCACATCCTGACTACAAGGCCCGCTACTTCGGTGACCTCCGCGCGCGCGATGCGGCTTATCATCAGGGAACCGTCTGGGGCTGGCTCATCGGGCCGTTCATTGATGCGTGGCTGCGCGTGCATCCCGAAGATCGGGCCGGCGCGCGGAAATGGCTCGACGGCCTCGCGGCGCACCTCGACCACGCGTGCGTCGGCAGCATCAATGAAATTTTCGACGCCGAAGCCCCCTACACGCCGCGGGGCTGCATCGCGCAGGCTTGGAGCGTCGCAGAGGCATTGCGCTGCTGGGCCAAGACGGCACCGAAAGTGCCTGCCGCGGAAGTTCTGGAGCCGGCCATTGCGGGAAGTATTTAGTCCGATTGGTGGCAAGGACGCCGCGTATTCTCCTACTCGGAGAATCTCAATTATTTGTCCTGATCAGCACGGCCACGGGTAAGTCAGCAAAGATCTGACTTACCTCAAGCTTATCACCCTCATGGATGCGCCCCGTGAAGATGTCGCGCCAAGCAGCGGCGCGTTTTAAGTTCAGGGACGCATCCTGCCACGCGGGTCCAATCGGCGGGAAACCGAGGGGCGCAGTGTGACGCGAAACCACCACGAGCAACTCTTCGCGGCCGGCCTTCCGGACAAATGATACGATACTATCCGAGCGCGCGCCTTCTGCAAAGATCGGCTGGTATTCGCCGTCCGCAAATAGCTGGGCATAGGTCCGGCGCAAGGAAAGCAGGCGTTGGAACACAAACAGTTTGATGCGTCCATCCGGCCATTGCTCCATCAGCAGCCGGGGCGCGTCGCCTTCTATTTCTGCCAGCCTCTGCTTGCGCAAGCAGTAGTCCACGGGACGGCGATTGTCCGGATCCACCAGGCTGAAGCCCCACAATTCCGTGCCCTGATAGATGTCCGGCACGCCGGGGCAGGTTAGTTTCAGCACGGTCTGAGTGAGCGAATTCACCGCGCCCAGCTCCGCCACTCGCGTCGCGAGGAGCGCGAGCTTTTCCGGGAAGCGGTTGCGTGGCTCGGGGGAAAGTATCGCCGCAATGAAGCTGCGCACGGCCTCGTCCCAGGCCGCATTGGGCTCGAGCCAGCTTGTATTCACCTTTGCCTCATGCAGCGCCTTGGCCATGTAATCCTGAATGCGCTGCACAAATTCCGCACGGTTATCGTCGTTGAGACCCTCCAGCGGCCACGCGCCGAGCAAGGTCTGGTAGAGGAGGTATTCCTCATTTGCATCCGGTGCAGGTTCGCCATCAAAATCGCGGCGGTGCTTCCGATTGAGCGCAGCCCAACGGCGCACGGCGCGGCTCCATTCTCCCGGAATTTCCGAAAGCGCCACGATGCGCGCACGGACATCCTCGCTGCGCTTTGTATCATGCGTGGAGGTCGCGAGCAGACTGTGGGGAAACGCCGTGCCGCGCGCAGCATTCTGCCGGTGAAATGCGTCAATGCTGATGCCCGCTGTCGCCGGCTCGCCGCCTACTTCGTTTAAGGCAATGAGCCGGTTGAAAGCATAGAAGGCAGTATCTTCCACGCCTTTGGCCGTGATCGGTCCGGTGTTTTGCTGAAACTTCAGGACAAAGGTGCGCCGCAAATCCTCGGCAACCGGATGCGGGTTATCCTGCGGGGGAAGCAGGACATCGTGCAGGAATTCGAATACGCTGCGTTCCATCGCCGGATTTCGCCGCCGCGCGAGGGCGATGGCGCGGTTAATCAGGCGAAGGTCGGATTCACCCGCGGGTTCCGCAGGATCGAGATAACTGCGGTAGGCTGGGAAGCAGGCAATCACTTCGCGAATGGTGCTAGTCAGCGCATTGACGGTGAAGTCGCGGTACCAGCGGTGGCTTTCGGAAATCCGATTAAGCAACTGGCCCAGTGCATTGACTTCGCTCGCCATGGAGACCTGCATGACCAGCTTTTTGCTGCGATAGACCACTTCGTGATAGTCGAGTTGAAAGCCAAGGAAACGGGTGTAACTCGACGCAAGCTGCGGGGCGTTTTCCGCGACCGTCAGCAATTGGACAACCTGGTTGGCAAACTCATAGCCCGTCGTGCCCTGCACGGGCCAGTCTGCGCGCAGCTTTTCATCCGGACCGAGAATTTTTTCCACCACGACATAGGCCTTATTTCCCAGCCGTGCGCGGAGCTGCTCCAGGTAGTCGCGCGGATAGGCGAGACCATCAATATGATCAATGCGGACGCCCGCGACATGGCCTGAGTCGCACAGCTCAAAGAGGAGGCGGTGCGTTTTCTCAAAGACCTCCGGCAATTCCATGCGGATGGCCGCGAGCGTATTGACGTCGAAGAAGCGCCGATAGTTGATTTCCTCGCCGGCGACACGCCATGAACTCAGCCGGTAAGCTTGGGCGCTGATGAGCGCGTCCAGTTCGTCGGCCTGTTCCGGCTCATGCAACCGAGCCAGCGAATCCGCGATGGCCGAAACAATCTCGGGAGCCGTTTCGCACAACCGCACGAGCCGTTCGCGGCTGACCGTCCGCTCGCGCACGCGCTCGATGACCCGCTCGAAAGAGGTTTCATCGCGTGCGGGAAGATGCTCCAGTGCGGTGATGATGCTCTGCAATTCCGCCGGCGGTGGACTTAGTAAGGCGGCGCTCTCGCGGAGCAGCGGCAAAGCAGTGGCGGGATCGACTGGAAGGGCCAGTTCGCCGTAATGCAGAAGGAAACTGCCGTCGGCAAACTCCACACGAAACCCGCCGCCTTCGAGGACGCGGCCGTATTGCTCGGCCAGCACGGGGAGGAGGACTTTGTTTTCGAGCTCCTGCTTGGGCGGGTGCCAGTCTATGTCAAAGAAGCTCGCGAAAGGCGAAGCCGGGCCATTTTCGAGGACATCGCGCCACCAAGGATTCAGCGCCCGCTCGATGCCCATGTGATTCGGGACAAAATCCACGATGAGTCCGATCCCGTGCGCCTTGAACTCGGCGGAGAAGGCTTCAAAGTCCGCGCGCGATCCTATCTCGGGATTTAGTTCATTATGATCGCAAATATCGTAACCATGCATGCTGCCCGGCGCGGCGCGGAAGAATGGCGACGCATAGACGTGGCTGATGCCTAACTTTGCGAGGTAGGGCACAAGTTCGCGTGCTTGCGCGAACTTGAATCCGTGGTGGAATTGGAGCCGATAGGTGGCTGTCGGGACAATACTCATGCCCGGTGGGAATCGGCCCAGCTCGGATTCGCGACTGTATCAGCCTTCCATTGCCATTCGCCATTCCGCGGCAAATTTTTTCAGTTCGTCCGCACTTTCAAAGCCCAGCTTTGTTTTGATGTGAGCACGATGCGTCTCGATCGTTTTTACACTGAGATGGAGTTCCCCGGCAGTCTCGCGAGTGCTCTTGCCGCGGCCGAAGCACTGGAGCACCTCCAGCTCGCGATCCGAGAGTTTATCCACCGGTGAGGCGAGGTCGCCGTCACTGCCCTGTATGGCGCGGAATACCAGCTTGGTGCGGAATTCGGGGCTGACATAGATGCCGCCGCCGAGAACTTCGCGCACCGCCTCGATGATATAGTCTGCGGCGTGATCCTTCATGACATATCCCTTGGCCCCGGCGCGCAGGGCGCGCAGAGCATAGAGCGACTCGTCGTGCGCGGAGAGTATGAGGATGCGAAGCCTTGGCTGTTCGGCGAGCATCATTTTGAGCGCTTCAATCCCATTGGTTCCCGGCATTGAGATGTCCATCACGACTAAGTCAGGCAGGGAGCGCCTCATCACTTCGAGCGCCTGCTGGGAGTTTTCGGCCTCTCCGCAGATGGTTACTTCCGGGATTTGCCCGATGTACCGCATTAGTCCCTACCGAAAGATGGGATGGTCGTCCACAATCAGACAGCGCTGAGAAGTGCCATGGGCAGGTTCGTTCATTGGCAAGAAGTCCATCGCGCGTTCCCAACTGGATGGACGCCAAAATCGGGCCGTCGCGGGCGAGGGCGTCGCCGGGAGTTTTTCCCGCGCAGCAGACGGAGCGAAAACGATAACTCCGCAATGAGCAATCCTCTCTGGTACAAAGACGCGGTCATTTATCAGCTTCACGTCAAAACTTTCCAGGACAGCGACGGCGACGGCATCGGTGACTTTGGCGGGCTCATGCAAAGGCTGGATTATCTCGCCGAATTGGGCGTGACCGCGGTCTGGCTGATGCCCTTCTATCCATCGCCGCTGCGCGACGATGGCTATGACATTGCGGACTACCTCTCCGTGAATCCCAGCTTCGGGACGCTGGAGCAGTTCGATGCCTTTCTCGCCGCGGCTCACGCACGCGGCCTGCGCGTGATCACCGAACTGGTCCTTAACCACACCTCGGACCAGCACCCGTGGTTTCAGCGGGCGCGGCGGGCGGCGAAAGGTTCGGCGGAGCGCGACTACTATGTGTGGAATGATTCAGCCGATCGCTACCGCGAGGCGCGGATTATATTTCAGGATTTCGAGCAGTCGAATTGGACCTGGGATCCGGTCGCCAATGCCTGGTTCTGGCATCGCTTTTATTCGCACCAGCCGGATTTGAATTTCGACAATCCTGTCGTCCACGAAGAACTGCTGCGGGTGATTGATTTCTGGATGGAGCGCGGCGTGGACGGCGTCCGGCTCGATGCCGTGCCCTATCTTTACGAACGCGAAGGCACGAACTGCGAGAACCTGCCGGAGACGCACGCTTTTCTCCGCAAGCTCCGCGCGCACATTGACTCAAAGTATGAGGACCGCATGTTGCTCGCGGAGGCCAACCAGTGGCCGGAGGATGCGGCGCATTACTTTGGCAAAGGTGACGAGTGCCAGATGAACTTCCACTTCCCGCTCATGCCGCGGCTTTTCATGTCGGTGCAAATGGAAGACCGCTTCCCGATTATTGATATCCTCGATCAGACGCCGACGATCCCCGACTGCTGCCAGTGGGCCATCTTTCTCCGCAATCACGACGAGCTTACGCTTGAAATGGTGACCGACGAGGAGCGCGACTACATGTATCGCGTCTATGCCGCCGATCCCCGGGCGCGGATCAATCTCGGCATCCGCCGCCGGCTCGCGCCGCTGCTCGGCAATAACCGGCGCAAAATCGAGCTGCTGAACTCGCTGCTCCTCTCGCTGCCGGGCACGCCGATCATTTACTACGGCGACGAAATCGGCATGGGCGACAATTTCTACCTCGGCGATCGCAATGGCGTGCGCACGCCGATGCAGTGGACGCCGGATCGCAACGCCGGCTTTTCGCGCGCCAATCCGCAGCAGCTCTACCTGCCGACGATCATCGATCCCGAATATCACTACGAGTCGGTGAATGTGGAGAATCAGCAGAAAAATGTGTCCTCCCTTTTTTGGTGGATGCGGCGGACGCTCGGCGTGCGACAGCGCACAAAGGCGTTCGCGCGCGGGCGCATCGAATTCATCCAGCCGGACAATGCGAAGGTGCTCGCGTACGTGCGGCGCTTTGAGGACGACGCGGTGCTCGTCGTCGCGAATCTCTCGCGCTTTTCGCAAAGCACCGACCTCGATCTGTCGGCCTTCGCGGGACTCGTGGCGGTGGAGCTTTTTAGCCAGAGCGCGTTCTGCGAAATCCGCCAGACCCCGGTGACTTTTTCGCTCGGGCCGCACGGCTTCTACTGGCTCGCGCTGAAGCCCGCGGCGCACGGCCGCTCCGCGCCGTCGGAATGGAATGCGCCGCAGATCGGTTCGACGTCGTGGGACGCTGCGCTGACACGCCGCCTCGAGCGCGAGATTTTGCCCGGCTACCTGCCGACGTGCCGGTGGTTCGGCGGAAAGGGACGCACCATGCGCGAGCTGCGCATCACGGCGAACGTGCCCGTCGGTGCGGCGGAAAATGCCGCGCGGCTTTTGCTCGCGGAAGTGACTTTTGCCGAGGGCTCGGTCGAAAGCTACGTCCTCGTCCTCGCGTTTGCCGACGAGCAGACTAGCGAGCGTCTGCGGGCCGAAGCGCCTCGTGCCCTCCTCGCCCGCACCGAGGGGAACCGCGCGCTGTGCGACGGCCTGCACCTTCCCGCGGTGCGGGGAGAAATCCTGCGTCAAATCACCGCGCCGCCCGCGCGAAACTCGGGCAGCGGCCTGAGCGGGACCGTCGCCGTGCCGCTCGCTGCCGCCGAAGTCGAGCGGGTGATTGCGAGTTCTCGGCTCATTTCCAGCGAACAGTCAAACTCGTCCATCGCGTACGGCGACCGCTGGTTTTTCAAATTGTACCGCAAGTTCGAACCCGGCCCACACCCCGATTTGGAAGTCACGCGCTTCCTCAGCGAAGAGCGCGGTTTCAAGTCAGCGCCGCCGTTCGTCGGCGCGCTAAAATTGCACGGCAGCGAGGGCGAGGGAGTCGTCGGCCTGCTCACGGGCATGATGCAAAATCAGGGCGACGGCTGGGGCTTCACCGTGGATGCCGTGGCGCGCTATTTCAATCGCGTGCTCGAGGCGCGGC
>JBBQJR010000050.1:0-12562 GCA_038326125.1 Chthoniobacterales bacterium | reverse complement strand
GTTCCGCGTTGGATTTCGTGCTGCGCAGTGCGTGCAAAAGCACCTCGGTCGCCTCGGCGGGAGGGAGCGCGGCGAGCTGTTTGCGGAGGACGGCGATGCGCTCGTACTCGTGCGGGTGGTAGAGGAGTTCGTCGCGGCGCGTGGCGCTCTGCAGGAGATCGATCGCGGGGAAAATGCGGCGCTCGGCGATGTAGCGATCGAGCTTCACCTCCATGTTGCCGGTGCCTTTGTATTCCTCGAAAATCACCTCATCCATACGGCTGTGTGTCTCGACGAGCGCGGTGGCGAGGATGGTGAGGCTGCCGGCTTCCTCGGTGTTGCGCGCGCTGCCGAAGAATTTTTTCGGCTTGATGAATGCCTTCGTGTCCACGCCGCCGGACATGGTGCGGCCGCGGCCGGGTTGCGCGTTGTTGTAGCCGCGCGAGAGGCGCGTGATGGAGTCGAGGAAAATGAGGACATGCTTGCCGAGCTCGACGAGGCGGCGTGCGCGGTCGGCGACGATCTCTGCGACTTGGATGTGGCGCGTGCTCGGCTCGTCGAAAGTGGACGAGTAGATTTCCGCGCCGTGGACATTGCGGACGAGGTCGGTGACTTCCTCGGGGCGCTCGTCCACGAGAAGGAGGATGACGTGCAGGCCGGGATTGCAGCGGATGGCTGCCTGCGCGAGTTCCTGCATGAGGATCGTTTTTCCGGCGCGCGGCGGCGCGACGAGGAGGCCACGCTGGCCGCGGCCGATGGGTGCGATGAGATCCACGACACGCGCGGTGAGCGAGCTGCCCGATCCGTTGTCGAGGATCACGCGGGCATCGGGGAAGCGCGCGGTGAGCGTGTCGAAATCCTTCGGCTCTTTCCAATCCGCGACCGCGATGCCCTCGATGGTGAGGACTTCCTCGACGGTCATGTATTTTTCCCGATGCCCCGGCGGACGAAGGCGCACCGTCACGAGATGGCCGCCCTTGAGGTGCAGGCGTTTCGCGAGCTGGAAGCTGACAAACGGATCCTGCGGTCCGGGGCGGAAACTGTAGCGCGGGAAGCGCACGAAGCCGCAGCCGTCGCTCGTGATGAATTCGGTGATGCCCTCGGCGAAAAGCGTGAAGCCGAGCGCGTGATACGCGCGCAGCAGATCGTGGACAAGATAGTGCCGGCTCTTTTCCGCATTCACGCGGAGGCGGAGAAGCTCTGCGCGATCGAGGAGCTCGCGATGCGTGAGCGCGTGCAGCTCATCCACCCAGAAATCGCGTGGCTGCAATGCTTCCGAGCGATCGCGCGACGGTGCGACGGACGTGGGCGAAGGCGCGGCTGTTTCCGCCGCCGCGGATGCAGGAGTCCAGTCTGCGACGACCGGCGCTTGTGCAGAAATCGGCGCAGATTTGGGATTCGCGGGGGTGGGTTCTTCCACCGGAATCACCAGCGGTGCGGGCTGCGGCTCAGGCGAAGTGTCGCCGGAGGCAGGCTGCGAGGATGCGGGATTGTCCGTCGAGGTTTGGGACGCTGCTGTCATTCCAAATTACGTGATCTGCTTTCGTTATTTTCTGTCCCAGGTCGATCTGGGCGGCGAGTATCTGCATGGCCGTGCCGGGTGCAAGCCCGCGCTCGTGGGTGAGCCGCAAAAGCTGCGTTTCGCCGTGGCACGCGACGACGATGACGCGGTCGAATTGCCGGGCCGTCCCCGTTTCGTAGAGCAGGGGAAGGTCAACGAGCACCCATGCGCCGCTGGCGCGCGCTTTTTCGGCGAGCGCGGTCCAGCGGGCGCGGACGAGCGGATGCAGGATGGCTTCGAGGCGCTGGCGGCGGGCCGTGTCGGAAAAAACGAGCGTGCGCAATTTCGAACGATCGGGCCGGCCATTTTCACCGAGGCTTTCGGGGCCGAAAGCGGTGGCAACGGCGTCGCGCACGCCGTCGTCTGCAGCGAGCAATTCATGCACGCAATGGTCGGAGTCGAATTGCTCCGCCGGCAAATGCTCGCGCAGGCAGCGGCGGAAGGTGCTTTTCCCCGTGGCAATGCCGCCGGTGAGACCGATGACAGGCAAGGGAAAAAATGCCGGCTAGCGTTCGAGACGGCGGGCCGAGGGATTCAGCGCGCTGCCGCGGGTTTCGTAAGCCGGGGCGGAGGTCTGGATCGCGCGATAGGAGCGGGTCGTGGTCCTCGTTTCGAGCGGGCGGTAGGACTTGCCGCCGGGATCGATGAGCGGCGGTGCGATCTCGGGCAGCGGCAGCGCGTCCACGGATTCCTCCTTTTCGTCGTCCGAACTGATCGGCTGGCCTTCGGGATTGATCAGCCGGGCCGTCACGAAAATGACGAGGTTGCGCTTGATGTGCTGATCCACGTTCGAGCGAAACAGGCGGCCGATGAGCGGGATGTCGCCGAAGATGGGCGTCTTGTCTTCGACCTTCTGCACGTCCTCGCGGATGAGGCCGCCGAGCACGACCGTCGCCCCGTCGAAAACGGTGACATTCGTGCTGACTTTGCGGGTGCTGAAAATCGGCTGGTTGATGATGTTCGGCGTCAGCACGTTCGTCGTCGTGGCCCCCGTGAGCGGGTTGGTGCTCGTGGTCTGAATCGGGCTGCCGTAATTGATGAAGCCTTCAAACTCGACGACCTGCGGGGCGAGCTGCATGTCGATCGAATAGCCGTCCGGTCCGATGGTCGGCTCGACCTCGAGCGTCACACCGACGTCGCGTTTTTCAAACGCCGTCGGCGTCGTCGGGGTCACCGGGAATGAGCCACCACCACCACTGGCACCGCCGAGGATGCTGGTGGTGCCCGTGGTGCCGACGGTCTGCGGAATCTGCGGCGCGGAAAATTCGGTCGGATATTTGAATTCGCGGATCACCTCGATGACGGCGCGCTGGCCGCTCTTGGTCGTCACGCGGGGCGCGGAGAGGAGATCGATGCCCTTCTTTTGGTTCAGCCCGCGCATGACGAGTTGGAAGGTCGGATCGGTGCCCGCGCCGACGATGGATGCGATCCCCGGGGCGAGCGCGGTACCCGCACCGGTGCCGGCGAGCAGCGCATCAACGGCGTTCGCGCTGATCGCGGTGGTGCCGCTGCGATTGCCCGCGGTGACGGGCGAGTCTCCCGCATTTTGGCTGAACGGGAAATTCTGAGCGTTGAAGGCATTGCCATTCCCGCTCGTGCCGCCGCCGGTGAACACGTTGAAATTCCCGGGGATGTTGGACTGCCCGAGCAGCCAGTCGAAGCTCAACTCCTTGATGTTCGTCTGCGAAATTTCGACGAACTTCGCCTGGATTTCGATTTGCTTGATGCCGCCCTGGTCGCCGATTTCGATGATCCGCTCGACGAGATCGAGTTGCTCCTGCGTGTTTTTCACGATGAGCGTGCTGCTCTGCGGGCTGTACATCGCGAAGGAGTTCGGGCCAAAGGTCACGCCCGAGGCCAAGAGAAAATCCTTGGCGTTGGAAGTTCCGCCCGTGCCGGAGCCTTCGAGCCCTCCTGCGGCTGGCGGCGCTCCGAGCCCGCCCGCGCCTGCCGCTCCGCCTGCGGCTGCACCCGCCGCGACCGGTGCGTGGAAAAGACTGGGCTGCACTTTCCACTGCTTGATGAAAGACTCCTCCGTGATCGCACCGATCGGGACGATGTTCACCGCGAATGGCTCAATCTTGTATTTCAGATTCGCGAGGTTCGTGATGTACTTGATGACCTCGATGAGCGGGACATTGTTCAGCGTGAGTGTGATTCGCGTGCTGGCTCCTCCACCGCCGACCGCTCCGCCTCCGGGGATGCCGGGGATGCCGCCCGGTGCGGGATCGAGGCCCGGGATGCCACCTGCCGCCGGAGCGGGCGCAGGAGCCGGCGCGGGTGCCGCCCCTCCGCCTTCATCGCCGAGCCGGAGCACGATGTTCACGCCTTCCTTTGCAGGGTCGAGACTCTTGGATTTGGTAACGAGGAATTCAATCGCCTCGCGCACAGTGGAATCGCGAAAGTCAATTTTCGGGAAAACGATCGAGTTCAGCTTGGCCGTGATCGCCACCGTGTTCGGAGCGTTTGTCTTTCCTGTTTCCGCGATGTTCGTCGTCTTGCGATCGAAGCGGCGGTGCGGGCGCGCCCACTGATTGTCCACTTCCCACATCGCGATGGCGCGCGCGGCATTGTAGCCCGCGCGGGCGGAGCGCTCCTTCTGCAGTGCGACCTCCTCGCGGCCGTTTTGCGCGGCGACGTTGTACGGATCGTTCGCGAGGACTTCCTGATATTTCCGGTCGGCCAGATCGAAGCGCCCGAGGTCTGAGTAGCCTTTTGCCTGGATGAAAAGCTGCTTCACTTCCTCGACCTTCGCCCGGTGCTGCGGAGTGACCTGCTTGTTAAAATAATCCGGTGCCTCGATGTTCGCGAGCAGCCGGAGGACCGATCGGTTGTCGGGATTCTGCCGCAGCACTTCCTGCAAAACCTGCACAGCGCTCGCGTAGTAGCCCTCCGTCACACGCTGCTCCGCGAACCGCAGCCCCGCCGTCGTGAACCCATCCACCGCCGCCTTGCGGCTCAGTCCCGTGGCGGTGGCACCCGCGGGAATGTTTTCGCAGGCATTTTTAAAATGCGCGAAGGCCGCTTCGTAATCCTTTTTGCGCAGCGCATCATGACCCTTCGTGATTTCTTCGCGACCGGTGACTTCCCGCTGGACGCGGCGTGCCATCTCACGGTCCACGACCGCCTCCGCGTTCTGGGCCCAAATGGCCACGGGCTGCAGGAGGATGCCGCCGATGACGAGCGGTGCGATGGAGGCGGCGAGCGGGGTTCGATTCATAATGGTCTCGATGTGGGGTTGGCTGGGGTCGTGCTGGGAAAAGTTGAATTTGGGCAATGCCCTCGGAGGATCGCTTCGTGTGTCTGGCTAGCGGGGCGCGGTCAAGGTTTTCTTCGTCCCGTCCGGCAGTTCGATCAGGGCGTCCTGCCCTTTGATTTCAATCAGCTTGTAGGTCTTGTCCAACTCGGGCGGCAGATTGAACGTCTCCCCGCGCCGTTTCGGAAAGTCGGGAGTCGCCTTCCCGCCGGGCTTCACCCACTTGTAGTGGAAAATTCCATACGAGTCCGGCGAATCCACGATTTGCTTGAGCGGGAGGACGACCTTCAATCCGGTTTCCTTGTTGATGATGGTCACTTCGGAAACGTCTTTTTTCGTCCCATCCGCGCCGTCCGCTTCTTTGGTTTCATAGGATTCAATCCTGAAATTCGTCCCCGGAATGTCGTCGCCCACCGGCAGGAATTGCGTTTTGTTTCCGCGGTCAATCGTGTTGATCTGCACGGTCACATCCGCAGGCTTTTTCACTTTTGCCGGCACATCGATCATCATCACCCGGAGGCGGAAGGGGACATAGACGACTTTCGTCAACTCCAGCTTCGTGTGATACGGCGGATGTGAAGCTGGGTCCTTCGGGTCCGTCGAATCCGGCGGCAACGGTTGTCCGTCCGCTCCCATCACCGGCTGGCCATTGCTGTCCGAATGCGGGAGGCCATCGAGACCGTTCCACTCGTCGAGATTGCTGAAGCCATCGCCGTCGGGATCCTGGCTCAGCACGTTGGTGCTGAGCACGTCCAGGCCATACTTGTTCAGCCAGTCGTTCGGCACCGGCGGATGGAACATCTTTCCGCCCAATTGCTCGAGCCTGCGGTCGTGGAGGACGTAGAGCTTGCTCGTCAAAAGTTTTCCGGCGTCCTTCGCCAACTCCCATTTCACCGGCTGTTCCACCGCCTTCGCCGCAGCATCGAGCGCTTCCGTGTTCAGCTTTTCGACCGGCGCATTCGAGCCCGTCATACTGCGCGTCGCGTCGAAGTTGGCATCGAAAGCCGAGACCTTGGACCACAGGATCACACTCGTGAGGAGGACGAGGAGCGCCACCACGGCGAGCGTGAGTTTCGCGGGGTTTTTCTTGATCCAGTCCTTCATGGCTTCTCCTTCTTTTTGCCACCCTTCTCGGGTTTGCCGGAAGTCTCCGCCGGCTCCCTGATATTCAGGACTTCGAGTTCGACGGTGCTCGTGATTTTCTCCGTGCCAAACACGTAGGCAAGAGGTCCTTCATTCACCACCGCTGCTGGGGCCACGGCGGGTGCCGCGGGCGCGGGTGCCGGGTTGGCGGGCGCGACTCCGTTCGCAGGAGCCGAGGCGACCTCCACCGGAAGCACCGACGGAGCGTCCGCGAGGCGGGGCGGGGATTCCTGCTGCTTGTTTTGCACACTCACGTTGCGAATGATGAAGAGCTGCTCCTTGTGGTTCGCAAGTTCGATCAGCACCTTCCGGAGCGCCTCGTCGCTTGAAGTCATTTTTAGCGTGAGCACGTTCCTTTCGATGGTCGCATGGTCGCCGCGGTCGGCGGTATTTTTGCGCTTCGTGCCGCCTTCCTCGGGCAGCGGATCGCGGTGGAACTCCTCAAGCTCAATCCCCGTCGTCCGGATCAGCGCGCCCATGATGAGCTCGATCGCGCGAAGCTCCCGGGCGAGCGCGGGCGCCGCTTTGTCGTCCGGCGGCTTCGACTGGTATTCGCCAAACCCCATGTAAAAGTCCTTCGGCCGCTCGACATTTGCGGCGGCCGCCTTCGCCGAGACTTGCGCGACCGTCTCCTTCAATTTGTCCTGAAACGCCACCGGGGTGATCGGTGTCACGGGCAGAACGCGGGACTTCAGTTCCTTTTGGAAGTCGCCGATTTTCTGCGTCATCTCCTGCTTTTCCGCGAGCAGTTCTTTGAGGTGCGGATCTGTCAGCGAAGGCTTGGTCTCCTGCAGCTTTTTCAGATTGCCGGACGCGGCATCGAATTCGCCGGCTGCCGTGTCGTACTTGTCCATCCCGGCGTAAATGAGCCAGCCAAAAGTGCCCACGCCCACGAGCATCGCCGCGCCAAAGCCAGTCAGGAATTTGTTTTCGGAAACCCAGCTCATTGCGTTTGGATGGGGTTGGTGAGTCTCAGCGGCAGCACAAATTTGAACGCCCAGTCGGCGGTGTCATCGCTTGCGCGGACGTAGCCCGCGGTCGCGTCCTCGATGGGTTTCACAAAGGCCGACTCCTTGAGCTTGGCGATGAATTCATCCACGACTCCAGGCCCTGCATTGTTGCCCGCATCGCGGCTGAGGTAGAGTCCTTTCATCATAAGGATCATCTCGGATCCGCCTTCGCCGCCCCGGCGAGTCGCCGCCCCACTTCGGCCACCTTGGGCTCCGCGCCGCTGCGGATCCTCCTCCGCCTTCTTTTTCGCATCCGGCGGCGCGACTTCGAGGCTGGTCACCCAGATGAAATCCTTCGGCACGCGCTTGTTCAGATCGGCGAGCAGATCCACCCAATATTCGCGCTCGCGTGCGATCTTCGCGAGCGGCAGCGCCGAGTCCGCCAGCTTGTCCACGTCGCCCTTCGCGGCCTTCATCCGATCGTCGAGCGATTTCAGCGGCGCGGCTTTTTCCGCAAGCTTCCGCGTCATCTCGGCCGTCGCGACGGCGGCGTGCTCGTAATATTGCCACCACGCGGCGAGCCCCGCGAACGCACAGACTCCCGCGGCGATCAAATACGGCCGCTGCGCCGCACGCTTCTCGGCTTTCGCGACGCTCACGGGCCGCAGATTCAGCTCCATCGGGCAACTCCCGAGCCCGCGCAGCGCGAGGCCCACAAGTTCGCCGAGCGTGTGCGTGGCGTGCGCGAGATCGTCGGTGTTCGCGGATTCCGCGACGGTCACATTCCGCAACGGATTAAAGTAATCCACCTCCATGTTCGGGAACTTCTCCTGGAAAAATTCGCGGATGTACGGCAGCGACGCCGTCCCGCCGGCGATGAGCACGCGCACCGGTTGCGCCCCGCCGTGCTCGCTGCGGTAAAAGGTGATGCTGCGCGCTATTTCCTGATGCATCTTCGTCATCTGATTGCGCGTGATTTTGGAGATGCGCGCAATCTCCGCGTCGTCCGGCTCCGCATAAGTGCCGCCGAGACTCACGAATCCATCCTTCACCTTGCGCGCTTCCGCCTCGGAAAAACTGCACCCGAAATCCTTCGCAATCGCCGTCGTGATCGAACTGCCGCCGATGTTCAGCCGCCGCGGGAAAATTTTCCCCGGCTCGCAGAAAAGCAGGTTTGTCGTCCGCGATCCGATGTCGAGCAGGATGGTGCAGCCCTCCGCGTCCGGGTAGTTGTAGCGCAGCGCGTTGTAGAGCGCCATCGGCGCGATGTCCACGATGGCCGGCTTCAGCCCGCCCGCCTGCGCCGAGGCGTTGATTTCATCCAGCAGGTCCGATTTGATCGCCGCGAGGATCACCTCGACCTTGCTCCCGTCGCCCGCGTCGAGGAGCTGCCAGTCCCACACCACCTCGTCAATCGGGTAGGGGACATTTTGCTGCGCCTCAAAAATCACGATCTGCTCGACCTGCGACGCCTCGCCCACGCTCGGCAGCGTCACGGGCCGCGTGAAAATCACATGCGAGGCGATCGCGTAGTTCACGCTCCGGCCCCTGAGTCCCAGTTCCCCGACTAGGTGCTCGACCTGCAGCTTCGTTTGCGCCGAGCGCGTCGGGTCCGCCGAGGGGTCGCCGAGGATTTCGATTTGCTTGAGCCGGGAAAGCGTGAGGCCGCCGTCTGCATTGATGTGGAACTCGGCCAGACTGATCGTCTGCGTGCCGAGGTTCAGAGCGAGGATTCCCTTGGGTGCGGCCATTCGGTTCCGGGTAAAATTGCGCCTACCGAGCCGGCATTTTCACCGCCTCATAGCGATCCGTCCATAGCACGCTGAACGGCGTCTCCGACTTCGGCGTCAGCAGCCCCGGAAACTGCGGCAGATTCGGCACCGCCTTCACCGCCTTGTCCTTCAGCGAGGAAATCGCGAGCGCCTGCCCCTGCTTGGAAATCGTGATCCAGATGTTCTCGATCATCGCCGCATTCAGCGGCTTGCCCTCGGTGATCCGATCCAGGTTCCGCGGCGAAATATACATCACCGTGTACCGGTCCTTGCCCTTCGGGATGTTCACATGCGTGATTTCGCCGGGGTAGAGCTTGCCGTTGATCTTCACGTCAAACTTGAACGTCAGTTCGTCAATCAACTCCACGCCCTCCACCGCGAACTCCACCTCGATCTCCAGCCACTTCTGCAATTGAGAGCGTTTCGGCGCCGTGCTCGTGATCGTGTACTCCGGCGTGTTCACCACCGCCGGCAGGATCTTTTCGATCTTCACATTCCGCGCCGTGACCACGACCGGCACGGCGGACGGCGCGCCGAGGGCGGCGAAAGTGAGGGCGGCAAAGGCGAACGCAAAGGTCTTCATGATCGGTGGGTGGGCAAGGGCGGCTCGTGCTTCGTGAACGAACTTGAAGCGTCTTTCTTTCGCAACCTCCGCAGGATGAAAAGGAAAATTTGCGAAGTTCACGAAGATTTTATTTCGCGCCGAACGTCGCGTGAATTTGCAGCGACCCGCCCCCGGACAAAGCGATCACATCCGGCTGCAAACCCGCCGGCAACAGCGCGCGGATCGAAAACGCACGCCCCTCCAAATCCGCGAGCCGCGGCCGCAGTTGCGCCGCCGCGAGATTCGCAATCATGCCGTCGCCCGCGCACGTCGCGCCCGTCAGGCGGAGGTCGAAATTTTCATCCAGCGCGAGCCGCCCGCGGATCGTCAGCGTCGCGGTGAAAAACATCGCTTTCGCCACCGCCACCGCCGTCACCGCGAGCGCGTGCGGGCTCTCCGCGTCGAGCGTGAGGCGCACGGATTGCACCTCCGCGCCGTGCTTCGCCGCCGCGTCGCGCGCGAGCAGGAGCAGCGCCGCCTCGAGGTCTGCCGTTGTCGCCTCCACCTCGAGCGTGGCTCGCGCACACCGGTCCAGCCGCGCGGCGCGCCGGCCATCCGCCGCGGTGCCAAAGGTGAACACCCCGTCCTCCGCGTGCATCCGCAGTTCGACCGGGATTGACGCCACGCGCGCAGGCGCTGCCGTCACCTCGAGCACGCGCGTGAAAAATCCGCCGCCGCCATTTTCCACGATCCCCGCGGGCACCGTCCGCGCGTCGAAATGCACGCCGGTGAGATTCACGCGCAGCGTTTCGAACGAGGGAAAATCTCCCGTCAGCACGACCGCATCTC
Source organism: Chthoniobacterales bacterium (assembly GCA_038326125.1). Classification (GTDB taxonomy): domain Bacteria; phylum Verrucomicrobiota; class Verrucomicrobiia; order Chthoniobacterales; family Chthoniobacteraceae; genus SXWH01. The sequence goes on along the minus strand of JBBQJR010000050.1, from coordinate 2,508 downwards.
CGCCCGCGCCGTGTGCGCGCGCCGCATCACCGAGCGCCGCGCGTACGCTTTGGGAATCAGTGGGAAAAGCATCGCCGCCGAAAGCAAACATGCGCGCGTTGTGCGCCGCGCCCGGCGTGCGCGCAATGGCAAACGGCGCGCCGGATTTGCGCTGCGGCTCAGTCGCGATTTCTCGACGAAGGACCGCGCAGACACGCAGCCGGCCACCTGCAAAAAATCCCCGCCTCCATCCTCTTCGTGCCCTTGGTGCCCTTCGTAGTTCAATCTCCGCCCGTCCGATTTTTGCTGGCTGCGCCGGCGCCGCTTGCTTTGCTGCGCGCGCCATGCCCCCCGAAGCCGACGCCCGAAAAGACTTCACCATCCCGGAGGCGATCGCGCTGGCCGTGCAGGCGCAGCGCGCCGGAAAAATTGACGCCGCCGCGGAAATTTACCGCAGCGTGCTCGCCGCGTGGCCAGAGTGCCCCGATGCGCTTCATTTTTCCGGCCTCCTCAAATTCCAGCGCGGGGAAATCGCCGAGGGCACGGAGCTCGTCGCGCGCTCGCTCGAGTTCGCGCCGGAGCATCCCGATTTTTGGAACAACTACGGCAACATTCTCCGCGCCGCGGAAAAGCTTCCGGCCGCCGCGAACGCGTACCGCCGCGCGCTGGCGCTGCACGCGGATTTCGCCGATGCGCACAATAACCTCGGCACCATCCACGAGCGCGACGGCGACTCCGCGGCCTCGGAAAAGGAGTTTCGTTCCGCCCTCGCAATCAATCCGGACCACGCGGAGGCGCACCTGAATCTCGGCGGCATTTTTGAAAAACGCGACCAGCTCGACGAGGCCTGCGCGGCGTACGAAAAAGTGATCGCTCTGCGCCCGAACGATCCGACGGCGTACGGCTGCCTCGGGGAAATTCTCTGGCGCCAGGGCCGTCGCGACGAGGCCACCGCGGCCATCATCCGCGACACGCAGATGAACCCCGGCGACCCGTATGCCTTCGTGATTCTTGGCGGGATTTTTTGGGATCAGGATCGCCGCGACGAAGCCCTCGAGGCCTACCGCCGCGCCCTCGAAATCAACCCGCGTCACCACAACGCCAACCACGTCCTCGCGCTCGCGCTGAATCTCCTCGGCCGCCGCGCGGATGCCGCCGAAGTCTGGCGCCGCTGGCTCGCGCTCGAGCCGGAAAATCCCATCCCGCGCCACCAACTCGCTGCGTGCGAGGGCGGCGATGTTCCCGCGCGCGCCGCGGACGATTTTGTCGTGCAGGTCTTCGACGGCTTCGCCGAGAAGTTCGACGAAAAGCTCCGCAGGCTCGGGTACCGCGCACCCGAGATTGTCACCGCCGCGCTCGCCGCGGAAGTCGGCGCGCCGCGCGCGGAACTCGACCTCCTCGACGCCGGCTGCGGCACCGGACTTTGCGCGCCGCTGCTGCGTCCTTTTGCCCGCACGCTCGAGGGCGCGGACCTCTCGCCCGGCATGTTGGAAAAGGCGTGCGCGCGCGGCGGCTACGACGCACTGCACGCCGCGGAACTCACCGCCTTTCTCGCCGCGCTTCGCGAAAAATACGACGCCATCGTGTCGGCGGACACGCTCTGCTACTTCGGCGATCTCGATGCCATTCTGCGCGGTGCCGCCGGTGCGCTCCGCCACGGCGGTGCGCTCGTTTTCACCGTGGAAAAATCTGCGGATGAAAATGCAGGCGCGGGCTTTTTGCTCGAGCCCGCGGGCCGCTACACACACTCGGCGGGCTATCTTCGCGACGCGCTCGCCCGTGCCGGATTTGAACTCCGCGCGATGGACGACGCGGTGCTCCGCCAAGAATTTTTCAAACCCGTGCATGGCTTCGTCGTCGTCGCACGCAAGGTGCGCGGCTGATCGCTAGTCGCCTCCGCCTCCTCGTCGTTCTCGTCGTCGTTCTCGCTCGAGCCGAGGACGAGGACGACAGAATGACCGCGACGATTGCGGCTACACTTCCGTTTAAACCGCCCTATTCGAGCACGAGTGCGAGACGCGCGAGGCTCCGGATTTTTTCGTCTAATTCCTCGAAACTCACCTCCGTCGCACCCGATGCCCCCGGCTCGCGTCCGCGAAGAAAATCGCCGAGCGCAGTTTTCAGCGCAGCACGATCCCGCGTCCCGTCCATCAGCCGTAAAAGTTCGCGTCCGAGTTCATCCTCAATCCGTGCCACGCGGTGCAGCATCGTCGTGATTTTGCTCCCGAAGCGGAGTTGCAGCCGCGCCAGCGCGCTGGTCCGCGGAAACTCGTCCGGTGCCGTGGTGAACGCCGCGCGATGCGCGCGAAATTCCACGAAGCACGCCTGCTGCGCCTGCAGCAGCGCAGCCGCGAGTTGCCGCGCGTCGTGCGCCGTTTCTTCGGCCCCGCGATCGAGCGCCGCCATCGAGTGCGCCAGCAAATCGGAAAAGGGGATCGATTGCGGCCACTCGGAACCAAGCTTGGCGAACGCCGTCTTCACGAGCGGATGATCGGTTTCAATTTCCGCACCCTTCGGCCCGCTAAAAAT
>JBBQJR010000049.1:0-12742 GCA_038326125.1 Chthoniobacterales bacterium | reverse complement strand
GCCAGGATTGCACGAAGGCCTGCGCATAGGCCGGCGTCTTGGCAAACACGCGCATCTCGAAAATCGCGGCCTTGGGCAGTTGCCCGACGGACATCTTCACCTCCTCCGGCGGCAGGTCCGGATGCAGCGAATGCACGCGCGCCACCGCGGCGGATTTCACTTCGTCGCTCTCCATGATCAAGGTTTGCGTGCCGTAAAAACTCATCATTTCCTCGGAATACATGGCCGCATTGTCCCCGATGCGGACTTGCCCAGTCACAATGAGTTGCCCGTGCGACTCAAAGGACGGCGGCTGCTGGCTCGCCGTGAATGCGCCGATGCAGAGGCCCACGCTCACCAGAAGGAGCAGCACCCACCAGCGCTTTTTCAGGAGATACAAATAGCGGATGCCCTGCACGCGCGCACGATTCATCGTGGAGGGTTCGGCGAGGGTCTGGTTTTGCGAAAGCGACATGTCTGGCGAACGGGATTAGAAATTGATGAGCCGCTCGGGGACGACGATGAGGTCGCCGACTTTCAGCACGGGGTCGCGCTCGAGGTGGCCTTTTTCGAGGATGTCCACGAGGTCCACGATGATCGTGTCCGTGGCTTCGTTCGAGAGGTCCTCCTTCGCGCCGAAGATATTCCGCGCGATCCAGCCCGGGGGCTTTTTTTTCTGCACGGTGCGCGCGTTGGGTCGCGGCGGCAGCACCCCCTCTTTTTTCCGCACGAGGCGGACGTTCCGCTTGTCGGCGAAATCCGCGAGGCCCTGCGCGCGGAGGATCGCCTGACTGACGGTGACGGGCTCGCCGGGCATGAGTTCGAGCACGCCGGGCGCGCGCACCTGGCCGGTGAGATACACTTTGCCGCGCGATTTCGTGCCGACCAGATCGAGGCCGACGATCACGGTCGCCTTGCGGAAATATTCCTTTTCGAAAAGCGGTTTCATCTCGTAGGCGAGCTGCTTGCAGGTCTTGTCGCGGGCGACGACGCGGCCAATGAGGGGCACTTCCATCTCGCCGGAATCGGTGACGACGAGCGAGATCGGCTCGTGGCGATCTTCGAGGACACGGAAACTCACGCGATCTCCGGGGCCGAGCTTCGTGCTGTCATTGAGCACTTCCATCGAGGTGGTGAAGGCGGCCGTGCTGGCCCCGGTGGGCGAGGGCGAAGCCTGGCGGTTGTCAATGCCGGCCGGAGCATCCTGGCGCGGAGCACCGGGCGGCAGGGCGAAAACTTGGCAGGAAAAAAGGGCCAAGGCGACCGTGCAAATCCGAAAGCGGCACAGCGGTGCCGGGGAAAAATGAGAGAGGGCATTCATGGGCGGAGGGTAGCGCAACTAAAACTGATATCCAAGGGAGATTGTAACGCGGTTTTGCAAATAGCTCTCGGAAGGACGATCGGCCTCCTTTTTCAAAAGCTGATACGCGAAGCTAACTCCGACGTGCTCGGTAAGCCGATAGCCCGTGCTGAGCGTCCCGCCGTAGCGGATGTAGTCCGACGGGATCGTGCCGCTGATCGCGCTTCCGCTCACGACGTGGACGTCTTCGAAAAACAGCCCGGAAGTAAGGGTGAGCGTCTGGTTCACGCGCCAGCTTGAGGAATACCGCACCGAGTTCGTCTGCACATGCCCGCTCAGCGCCTCGATTTCATCCGTGTGGCCAATGTCCAGGCGGTCGGAATAAAAGCGGTTCAGCCGATGGATGAGGGAAAAGTTCGCATAAACCCCTCCCGGATCGCCGCTGGCAATCTGCGCCGTGGAGGTGCTGCTCACGGACACGGAGCCCGGCGCATTGGCCCCCGAATAGTAACCCTTGTAGCCGCCCGAAAGAAAAATGTGGGAATAGCGCGTGAGCTGAAACTCCAAATACGGCCCCGCGGAAATGCTGGTAAAATTCGAGTCCGGCGACTTGGGATAATCGGAATACGCCGCCGTGCCCTCGAGTCCTCCAATGAGCACCGAGCTGATTTTCACCGCCGCCGACGCCGAGACCTGGTCCGTGGAATGATCCAGATTGCTGATCGCCGTCGCCGTCGCGCCGGAACTCGAATTCGCGCCGCCGAGCGTCAGGAAATTGAAGTGGTCGTAGCCGAGGTTAAAGACCACATCATTCAAATCCCACAGCAGGGAAACGCCCGCCGTGTTCGTGAACCGCTCGAGCTGCGCCACGCCGCTCAGCGTGCCCTGGCTGATCGCTTCCTGCTGGAGCGAAAATTGGTCGTGAAAATTGATTTTCACATCGCCCGCATAGACATCGAAGCTCAGCGCGGAATCTGGAGTGATGGTCGTCGTTTGGCGGTTCAGTCGCGGATTGTTCAAATAGTATGAATACCCGAAGCCGCCGCGAAAGCGCAGCGTGTTCAACTTCGTCACCGCCCACGTCGCGGAAATCCCCACCTCAGGTGTTATGATCAGGTCTGCCTTCGACGTTGCGGACAGATCCACATTGTCCACAAATTCCGTCGTCAAATGCGCATCCACCCGCAGCAGGACCTCGCCGATTTTGAAATTGGCGATCGTCGGCAGCGCCGACTTTTCCTTCTGCCTCGCATATGAGGGCCGTGGAACTTCCTGCGCGTCCGCGCTCACGGAAAAGATTGCCAGCAACACCAGCAAAAACACCCGGACTCCGCGGGCAAAAAAATCACACGTCCGCCGAGCACGGCGCGCGCGTTTATTTTTTTTCAGCGGGAGGGATGACCTTCGGAGCATCAGAATGAAGCCCGCCACCCTGCACGCTTCCAGACGAGATGGAAAAACAATTCTGTGCCATTGCAGTGACAGAACCACAAACGGCACTAAAGCGCCGGGACGCTGCTTGAATCTTTTCCGCGACATGACCATGCTCGCGATCCCTTGAAGCCCCGGCACTGCTTTCGCACCCCAGCTTTCACGCTGATCGAATTGCTGGTCGTGAGCGCGCTCATCGCCCTCCTCGCCGGCCTCACCCTCGCCGCCGTCGGCCGCACGGGCGAGCAAGGCAGACGCGCGGCGTGCCTTTCAAACATGCGCCAGTTGCACGTCCTGATTTCGCGCTTCGCCGCGGAAAACGACGGCGCGCTGCCCATCGGATACCGGCTCGGGCAAAAGCAATTCAACACCACTCTCTACACCGCCGCCGACGGCCACTACGTCCTGCTCGGCAAGCTCCTCGCCAGCGGCAGCGCCACGGACGCGCACGTCTTCTTCTGCCCCTCCGAACACGACTCCACGCAAGCCTACAACTCGAAGAACAACCCGTGGCCCGTGCAGGCCGGCAAAAATCTGCAGGGCGGCTACGCCACCAATCCACTCGTGAACTGGGGCACCGCCGATTTTCCCGACAACCCCGTGAAGCTCGCCACGCTCGAGCGCATACCGCTGCTCGCCGACGGCGTCGGCCTGCCCAAGCGCGTGAATTCGCGGCACCAGGACGGCGTGAACGTGCTCTTCAGCGACGGCAGCGGCGCTTGGATTCCGCGGGAAAAATTCAACGCCGACCTTTCGGGTTGCACTTCGATCAGCGCTGGCAACAACGTCGCGCAGGATCGCATCTGGCAAATCCTCGCCGGCAACGATCCGGACTCACCGACCGTGCCGTGATTCTGAAATCGGTCGGCCGCGGTAAAAAAATACGCGATCCCGATCGCGTGGCGTCGGAAAATCCCGGCTGCAATTCATCCGTGCCATCCGTGCCATCCGTGGTTAAAAAATCTCCGCTCCATCCTCGTTCCCGCGCCGACCAATCCCATGAAACACCTCCTCCTCGCCCTCACCGCCGCACTTTTCACCACCGCACACGCTGCGCCCGTCAGCCTCTTCGACGGCAAGACACTCGACGGCTGGGGCGGCGACATTGCGAAAACCTGGCGCGTGCAGGACGGCTGCATCACCGGCGGCTCACTCGATGAAAAGGTGCCGCGCAACGAATTCCTCGCCGCGAAAAAAACGTACAAAAACTTCGATCTCACGCTCAAATTCAAGCTCACCGGCACCGAGGGCTTCGTAAATTCCGGCGTGCAGTTCCGCAGCATCCGCATGGAAAAACCGGCGTACGAAATGTTCGGCTACCAGGCCGACATCGGCGACCCGACTTGGTGGGGCTGCCTATACGACGAATCGCTCCGCAAAAAATTCCTCGCGAAATCCTACATGGACGCCGTCAACAAAGTCCTTCATCGCAACGACTGGAACGACTACCGCGTCCGCTGCGAAGGCAAGCGCATCCAGATCTGGCTGAACGGCGTGCAGACCGTGGACTACACCGAGGCGGAAAAGGACATCGCCGAAGACGGTCTCATCGCCCTGCAGATCCACGGCGGCGCAAAGGCCGTCGTCTTTTTCAAGGACATCGCGGTCGAGGAACTGCCGTAGCCTCAGGCACGCTGCACTTTCAAAAAGTCCGGCGTCGTTCCGCATGGCCGTCATCGCACTCCTCGGCACACTCGACACGAAGGGCGACGAGCACGCCTTCGTCGCTGAGAAAATCCGCGCGCGCGGGCATTGCACGCTGCTGATTGATGTCGGCACCGATCAGCCGCCGCGCATCACGCCCGACATTTCGCGAGAGGAAATCGCACGCATCGCGGGCATCGATCTCGCGGCGCTCACCGCGCGACACGATCGCGGCGAATGCGTCGCTGCGATGGCGTGCGCGGCGGCGATCATCCTCACGAAATTGCAGGCCGACGGAAAAATTGCCGGCGTAATTTCCCTCGGCGGCGGCGGCGGCACGGCCATCGCGACCGCGGGCATGCGCGCGCTCCCGCTCGGTTTTCCAAAGCTCATGGTCTCCACGCTCGCGAGCGGCAACACCGCGCCATACGTCGGTGTGAAGGACATCGTAATGTTCCCATCGATCGTGGATATCGCGGGCATCAACCGCGTCTCGCGCACGATCCTCACACGCGCCGCGGGTGCGATTTGCGGCATGGTGGAGTCGGCGTGCAGCGAGGAAAATCAGAAATCAGAATCGGAGAACGAGCCGGGGCGGAGGCGGGAGGCTCAAATCAGAAATCAGAAATCCGCGGACCGCCCGCTCGTCGTCGCGAGCATGTTCGGCAACACCACCGACTGCGTGCAGCGCGCGAAGTCGTTCGTCGAGGCGGCAGGCTTCGAGATGCTCGTCTTCCACGCCACCGGCACCGGCGGGCGCACCATGGAATCGCTCATCGAGAGCGGCATGGTGGCCGGCGTGCTCGATGTGACGACGACCGAGTGGGCAGACGAACTCGTCGGCGGCGTCCTCGGCGCAGGCCCCACGCGACTCGACGCCGCGGCGAAGGCTGGCACGCCCGCCGTGGTCGCACCCGGCTGCCTCGACATGGTGAATTTCGGCCCGCGCGAAACCGTGCCTGCCAAATTTGCAGCACGTCGTTTTTACCAGCACAACCCGCAGGTTACGCTCATGCGCACGACGCCCGAAGAGTGCGCCGCACTCGGCCGCATCCTCGCGGAAAAAGTGAACGCGTATCGCGCACCCGTCACCGTGCTGCTCCCGCTGCGCGGCGTCAGCATCATCAGCGCGGAAAGCGGCGCATTCCACTGGCCCGAAGCGGACGCCGCGCTCTTCGGTGCGATTAAAAAGCATCTGCGTCCCGGCATCCCGCTCATCGAACTCGACTGCGCGATCAACGACCCCGCCTTCGCCGAAGCGTGCGCGAAAACGTTGCTCGCGAGCATCGTGAAGCGTTGATCCGTGCGACCTCATCCTCTTTCATCCCACCTCTCCCATGAAAGCCATCCAGCTCGAGAAGCCGCAGACCTTCCGCAAAATCGAAATCGCCGAACCCGCAAAGCCCGGCCCCGGCGAGGCGGTCGTGACGATTCACCGCATCGGCATCTGCGGCACGGACTACTCGGGTTTCCTCGGGAAAATGCCATTCTTCAGCTACCCGCGCATCCCCGGCCATGAACTCGGCGTCGAAGTGCTCTCCGTCGGCGAAGGCGTGACGAATGTGAAGCCCGGCGACAGGTGCTCCGTCGAGCCGTACATCAACTGCCAGAAATGCTACTCGTGCCGCCGCGGCCACTCGAACTGCTGCAGCGGCCACATGACGCTCGGCGTGATGTGCGACGGCGGCATGTGCGAGCGCTTCCTCCTCCCCGCGCGCAAACTACACGTCTCCACGAAGCTCACCTTCGATCAGCTCGCGCTCGTCGAGACGCTCGCCATCGGCTGCCACGCGATCAACCGCGGCAACCCGCAGCCCGGCGAGTATGTGCTCGTCATCGGCGCGGGACCGATCGGACTTTCCGTGATCGAATTCGCGCGGCTCAGCGGCGCACGCACGATCGTCATGGATATGAATGCGGCGCGGCTGCAATTCGTCCGCGAAAAAATGGGCGCGCCCGACACCATCCTCCTCGCACCCGGCGGCGAGGCCGACGCCCTCGCGACACTTTCCAAAATCACGAACGAGCAACTCGCCGACGTGGTCGTGGACGCGACCGGCAGCAACAAAAGCATGGGCGGCGCGCTGTCGTACTGCGCGTTCGCCGGACGGCTCGTGTACGTCGGCATCACGCAGCAGGAGGTCAGCTTCCTCCACGCCCCGATTTTGCACCGTCGCGAAATCACCATTCTGGCCTCGCGCAACGCGTTGCCGCCGGATTTCACGCGCATCATCTCACTCATCGAGGACGGCAAAATCAACACCGCCCCGTGGATCACGCATCACGCGAAATTCGACGATATGATCGACATTTTCCCGACGTGGCTGAAGCCCGAGACTGGCGTGATCAAAGCCGTCGTCGCGCTGACGTAGGCGTGAGCGGAAGCTCACGCTGGCACTTTCCCGCCGGGCCTACGCCGTGCGGCGAGCACAGGCGGCCCGCCCCTGGTTTGCGGCACCCGCTGCAACATCGGAATCAGACGCGACGTGTGTCCGTCGAAAGCGTGCTGCGTGATTTCCGAAAGCACATCCCACTAAGTCGCCGCATTAAACCGCGGCGACTCAGAAGTCGCCGCTCCCAGATCACAGCACCGCGGGATTCCCGTAGAGGCTGAAGCCGCTCGTCCACTCGATCTGCACATCGAAGACCTCGCCGATGTGCCGCTCGCCGCCCTCGAAGATCACGATCTTGTTCCCCGGCGTGCGACCCGACATCCGCTCGGGGTTCGTCTTGCTCAGCCCCTCGCAGAGAATCTCCGCGCGCTTGCCGACGAGTTCGTCGTTCTTTGCCTTCGCGAATTCATCCACAATCGCGAGCAGCACGCGGTTGCGCTCGTCGCGAATTTCCTCGGGCACCTGATCGCCCATAAGCGCGGCGGGCGTGTTGCGGCGCGTACTGTATTTGAAGATGAATGCATTGTCGAAACCGACGCGGCGATAGAGGTCGCACGAAGCCGCGAAGTCCGCATCCGTCTCGTCGGGAAAGCCGACGATGACATCCGTGGTGATCGCGATGTCTGCGCGCGCCGCGCGGATGGACTCGACGAGCCGCAGATATTTTTCCGCCGTGTAAGTGCGGTGCATGGCCTTGAGGATGCGGTCGCTGCCGCTTTGCACGGGAAGGTGGACGTGCGCCATGAGCTTCGGCAGCCGCGCGTAGCACTCGACGAGATCGGCGCGGAAGCCGATCGGATGCGGCGACGTGAACCGCAGGCGGCGCAGCCCCCCGACGGCGTGGACGGCTTCGAGGAGCTGCACGAACGGCGACTTTTCCCCGACGCGCGGAAACTCGCGGCGGCCGTACTGGTTCACGATTTGCCCGAGCAGCGTGACTTCGCGCACGCCGCGCGCGACGAGGCCCTCGACCTCTTCCACGATCTCCGCGATGGCGCGCGAACGCTCGGAGCCGCGCGTGCTCGGCACGATGCAGAAAGTGCAGTGCATATCGCAGCCCTGCATGATGCTCACGAAGGCCGTGGCCTGCTGCTTTTTTAGCACATGCTCGCGGATGGTGGACTGCGAACCCGCTTCCTCCGCGATGTCCACGATGCTGAAGCGCGCGTCGTCCATCAGCTTTTCGCGGAGCGCGATTTTCCGCTGCACGAGCTGCTCCACGTAGTCGGCGACCTTGTGGAATTTTTGCGTGCCCACGACGAGGTCCACATGCGCGATGTCGCGGACGAGTTCGCCGCCGCGGCTCTGCGCCATGCAGCCGAGAAAGCCGAAAACCATCTCGGGTTTGTCCGCGCGCAGCCGGCCGAGCAGGCCCATTTTTCCGAGCGCCTTTTGCTCCGCGAGATCGCGCACGCTGCAGGTGTTGATGAGCACCACATCCGCCGCCTTTTCCTCCGCAGTCAGCTCGTAGCCGCGCCCGACCAGATCGCGCGCGACCTGCTCGGAGTCGCGCTCGTTCATCTGGCACCCGTAGGTCTTGAGAAATACTTTCGGCATCGAAGCGCGCGGAAACTAGACGACCGCGCGGCGCTCGTAAATGGGGAGTCTGCAGTTCCGAGGCTGTGCGAAATATCGCGTGCAGGCGAAGTGACGCGTTAGAGAATAGCCCAGCACTTCAGTGCTGGGACTGCGGATGACGCGGAAAGAGTCCCGCAGGGACGAAAGAAAAACAGCGATACGACGTGAGGTTCTGCCGTCCCTTCAGGACTCATTCCTGTCTGAAGTCCGATACCCACCGCTGAAGCGCTGGGCTATTCTCGGACACCGCGGACTTTTCACGGTCTCTTAACGGATGTCGAACTCTCGCAATTCCATCCGCAGCCGCTCCATGGGCAAGCCGATGACATTGGAAAATGATCCGTCGAACGCCGCGATCATCTCGCCGCGATCTTCCTGCGCGGCGTACGCGCCGGCTTTGTCGAGCGGGTGGATGCGCGCGAGGTAGCGCTTCAGTTCCACCTCCGTGCGGCGGTGAAAGCGCACGCCAGTCACTTCGATGAAACCGCGCTCCCTCCCCTGCCCCGCGATCCACACCCCAGAATAGACTTCATGCGTGCGCCCGTTCAGCCGGCGCAGCATCGTGAGCGCCGCGCGCATGTCCGCCGGTTTGCCGAGCACGCGGCCCCCGAAAAAAACCTCCGTGTCCACGCCGAGCACGACGGTATTTTCACGCGGCGCGAGTTCCGCCAGCGCCGCGCGCGCTTTCGCCCGCGCATTCGCGAGCACCGTCTCGCCCGGCGAAAGGTACGTCGGCGCGATCTCTGTCACGCCGCGCGGGACTCGCACCTCGAATTCGTACCCGTGCTCCCGCAGCAGGGCACTGCGCCGCGGCGACGCCGACGCCAGAATGAGCAAAGGCCGGGCTTGCGGCCCGGCCTTGCTGAAATCCAATCCCGTTTTTTTCCGGGCCGGCATTATTTTTTCGGCGCGTCCGGAACGGGAGGTGCCGGCGGGGGTGCGCCGGTGCCGGGCAGCTTGGGCATTTCCATTTCCTGATAGCCCTCGGGCTTCACAAATTCCTTGTCGTCCACGGCCTCTTCCTTCGCCTTCACGAGCGTGATCGTCATCTTGCCCACCGGCGTGTTCACCTCGCTTTTCACGACCATGCCGGGCACGTCGATCTTGCTCGGGTCAATCCCGCCGCCACCCATGCTGCTGTTCAGTGTCGCCATCTGGTCCTTAATGGATTGCGCGTTCGGGAAATCCTTCGCGATCCACAACTTCGCCTGCAGCGTGCCCTGGTTCATTTCATAAATTTCCGTGTCGTAGTCACCGACTTTTTCCTTCACGCCCGTGGCCTTCGGCTTTTCGATTTTGGAAGGGTCCACGCCCATCGCCTTCTGCCCGGCCTCCTGCTGTTTCTTCACGTCGGAGAGGTTCATCTTCATCGCCATTTTCTGCTGGTGCATGAGCGTGACCATGTCGCCGCTGGTGAAATTCATGATGGTCGTGACGTTGCCGCCCAGCGGGCTCGGCATGTCCATGCGGGCGTTGTCGCCCTTCACTTTCATGGTCACGTTGCCATTGATGATGGCCGATTCCATTTTCTGTTCGATGACGATGTCGGCGCGGGCAAACGCAGCGGCGAAGACGAGCGGGGCGAGGCGGAGAAGGAGCTTCATAGAGGCGCGCAGCGTGCCGCGATCCGCACGCCGGTGGAAGGGAAAAAGCGCCGCGCCGGAATTCGCATATTCGCATATTCGCATATTCGCATATTCGCATATTCGCATATTCGCATATTCGCTTGACGCCGCGCGCCCGAGCGCCGGCAGCACCGCGCCATCGTGCAGCGCCGTGCGCGAAAGGGTGTGCCCGCGCTCCGGCGCCCACGTCGCAATGCGCCCCGGCCCCTCGAAGGGCGCGTGTTCGAGCGAGTGGATCCTCATGCCCGCCACGAGGCGCACCGTCGCGCCGCGCGCACGCGATTTTTCCCAAATGGAGCCACGGCCGCGAATGCGCTTGCACGAAATCCGGGAATCCGAAATCTCCGGCACCAGAATTCCCCATGAATGCAATCCTCCTGATGTCCCATGTGCTCTTCGGCGTCGCGTGTATCGTCGCGGCCGTGTGGCTGTTCGTGGAAGTGCTCCACGCCAGCGAGGCGAACCTCGCGCGCATCCGCCGCATCAGTTGGTCCGCAGCGGCGGCGATGTGGCTCGCGTTCATCATCGGCGGCTACTGGTATGTGACTTCCTACAAGGCGGACAAGGCCATCATCCTCAGCGGCCCGTGGCCGTTCGCGCACGCGCTGGTGATGGAGACCAAGGAGCACCTCGTCATCATGCTCCTGCTGCTGGCCACCTACCTGCCCATCGTCGCGTCCGACAATCTCGCCGCGAACAGGGACGCGCGCCGCCTCATGCTCTGGGTCACCGGGATCACCGCGCTGCTGGCGCTGGCGATGGATGGCGAAGGCGGCCTCATCGCGATGGGCGTGAAGCTGGGCCTGCTGCCGAGGTAAGTCCCCACGAAAACGAAAATGGAAACCACGAGCCTCTCAAAAAGCAGCGTCTCCTGCGGGCTTTCGCTCGCCCTCACCTGCGTGATCAACGCCATCATCGTCGTCGCCAAGGAAAAGAGCGACGCCGTGATGAACGGGATGAAAAAAATCACCGGCCATCATTGGATCACGCACGCACTGCTCGTCCTCGGGCTGTTCGTCGCCTTCGCGCTCATCTTCGGCGCGATGAATCGCGGCAAGGGCAGCGCCATCTCCGCCGGGCGGCTCCTCGGCACGGTCGTCTCCGGCATCGTCCTCAGCGCGCTCATCATCGTCGGCTTCTATCTGTTCGCCGACTGAGGCCGACTCAGCCTCCGCCGCAGCCACCCCGCATTGCGCGGCAAGCATTCCCGCCCCCAATTTCCATGAACCGCCCATTGTCCGCCGCGCTCCTCTGCGCCCTCAGCATCGCCCTCGCGGCGACAGCCCGCGCCGGCCCGCCCTTTATCACGGACGATCCCGAGACCGTCGAGTTCCAGCATTGGGAAATCTACCTCGCCTCGATGGTCGCGCACGATTCCGGCGGCTGGAGCGGCACCGCCCCGCATCTGGAGATCAACTTCGGCGCCGTCCCCAATCTCCAACTCCACATCCTCGCCCCGCTCAGCTTCAGCGCGCCGAAAGGTGCGGCCACGCAGTACGGCTATGGCGACACCGAACTCGGCGCGAAGTTTCGCTTCATCGAGGAAAATGATCACCGTCCGCAGGTGGGCATTTTTCCGCTCGTCGAGCTGCCCAGCGGCAACGCGGTGCGCGGTCTCGGCAACGGCCGGGCGCAGATTTTTCTCCCGATCTGGCTGCAAAAAAGTTTCGGCCCGTGGACGACTTACGGCGGCGGCGGCTACTGGCTCAGCCAGGGCGAGGGCAATCGAAACTGGTGGTACGCCGGCTGGCTCGTGCAGCGGAAAATCACCAAACAGCTCACCCTCGGCACGGAAATTTTCCACGAGACGAGAAAGAGCGACACCGAGGCCTCCGACACGAAGATCAACGCGGGCGGCATGTTCGACTTCAGTGACCACTGGCATCTCCTCTTCACCGCTGGCCACACCGTCCAGGGCCCGAGTTCCTTCCTCGGCTACCTCGGTCTGCAATACACTTTCGGCCCGGAGAAAAAATCCGGCGGAAAGTAGCCGTCGGCGGCAAGCCCACCCGCGCGGCGGACTGCGCTAAATCCGCCGGGCGCAGACTCGCGCCCTACTTCCCGCAATCCGCGGCGTCGAGCGATGCGCTGATGATTTCCTGCTCGTTGCGCGTGATGATGTGCTTGTTCGCGTAGGCGGGGTGGACCCAGTTCACGGCTCCGAGCTCGCGGCGACCGCCGCGTTTGTTGTCGGGCGTGATGAGCGGCGTGCGACTAGTCTCATGGTACCCGTCCGGGCGCAGGTCCGCGATGATGAGTTCGCCACGGTCGTTGTTGATGAAATAGCGCCCGCCGTTCGCCACGATGAAACCCGTGGCCCAGCGCGCCTTTTCGCGCGTGACCTCCTGCGTCTCCCACACGCGCGCCCCGTCCGCCGCAGCGATGCAGCGGAACTGCCCGTAGCTGCAAATGCCGTAGATGTGATCGCCTTTGATCACCGGCGTGGAGATGAGCGAATGCAGGTCGGCGGTGTTGATTTCACTGCTCGTGCCGCTGCGCCACACTTCGCGCGCGGAGGGTTTTTTCGGATCGAGTTCGAGCATCAGCGAACCGTTGTAAAATGCGCTCACGAACAGCCGGCTCCCGCTGAACACGGGAGTCGCGACGGTGAGGCCGAACTTCACCGGAAACGGCACCTCCCAGAAAATCGCGCCCGTCTCGGGGTTCAGCGAGAAGACCGCAGTCGGATGCCAGAAGATCAACTGCTTCATCGCCGGCGTGCAACCGGCCTCGATGAGAATGGGCTGGCCGTAACCGGGCTCCGCGGGCGTCTCGATCGCGCGCCATTTTTC
>JBBQJR010000048.1:0-12837 GCA_038326125.1 Chthoniobacterales bacterium | reverse complement strand
GTTGGGATTTTCCACGCGCTCGTGGACGTAGTCATCCACATGGCACGCGGCGGCGAGTCCGGTCTGCACATGCGCGCCCATGCGCTGCTGGTAAAGATAGACCGCAGGTGCGCTCTCGCGGCGCAGTGCGCCGACGGTTTGCAGGCGCTCGAAGTTCGCTTTCGCACGCGCGTAGACCGCATCGGAATACGGATTGGTGTCCGGCGGAAGTTCCAGTTCCGCACGATCCACGCGGAGCAGCGTGTTCGGTTTTCCTTCGGCGAGAATGCGCGCCTCGTCGGCGTTCAGCACGTCGTAGGGCACGCAGGCGATGTCGGAGACTTGGGCAGGATCGGGCACGAGGCCGCGGAAAGCACGGATGCGAAGCATGGGGCGCGCGTGGTAGCGGGGCGATGACGCCCGTGCAAGCTTTGGCCGGAAAGAAAAAGGGCGCACCGGTGAAGGTGCGCCCTTTTGCTGAAGTTTTGCGCAGGCCGATCAGTTCACGTAGATGGCCTCGTTCGCGAAAAGGAGGGCGTGGGCGTAGGCTTCCCACGGCTTGAGTGGCTTACGCTCGACGATTTCGCCCTGATTTTGCACGGCGCGTTTGGCGTCGTTGTCCCGCTTGGCGAGGTCGTCCACGCGCTTTTGGATCTCCGCGTTTTTCTTCGCGATTTCCGGTCCTTTCGCCTCCACTTCGGCTTGGTAGGTTTTTTCCTTTGAGACGAAGTTGATGCCCATGTTGATTTCTTCGGCCCGGGGCATCCGCTGGAACATGATGCGGTAAAGCGCAAAGACGCGGCGCATGTCATTGTCCGCGCGCTGGAATTCGCTGCGGGCGACGACGCGACGCGCGACATCCACAGCCATTGGGCTGTTCATCAGGAAGAGCGCCTGCTGCGGAACGACGGTGGTCGAGCGCTTCGTGTTCGGCATGTCAGGGTCGCTGAAGTCGAACAGATACATGAGTTCGGGAACGTTGCCGCGATCAATGTAGCCGTAGATGCTGCGGCGATAGCTGTATGGCTCCTCAGTGATGTTGACGGGCTGACCGCCCATTTTCGGGTCGAGGCGGCCGGACATGGCGAGGAGCGAGTCGCGGAAGGCCTCAAAGTCGAGGCGACGGACATTCGCGCGCCAGAGGAGGCGGTTGTCGGGTTCCTTGTCCGAATAGTCGGAGCCGGTGAGGATGTGGCTGTTCTCCTGATAGACGCGCGAGAGCATGATGAACTTGTGCAGTCTCTTGATGCTCCAGTTCGCGCCTTTTTCATCCACAAACCAACCGGCAAGATAGTCAATCAGCTCCGGATGAGACGGCTTTTCGCTCATCACCCCGAGGTCATCGGCCGTGCGGACAAAGCCTTCGCCGAAGTGCTGTAGCCAGACGCGGTTCACGATGACGCGGCCCGTGAGCGGGTTGTCCTTGTTGGCAATGGCTTTCGCGAGTTCAAGACGACCGCTGCCGGCGGTGAATTGCTGGCGCTTGCCATCCACCCCGAGGATGCTGAGGAAGCCGCGCGGCACCATATCCGCCGGTGCGCCCGCTTGTCCGCGCAGGAGGAGGCGCGAATTCTGCGGATTGGGCTTGTCGAGCAGGACCATGGCGCGGGAAGGGGCACCGGGATTCGTCAGCTCGAGGTCGTTGATTTTTGCGAAGACGAAGCGGGCGCGACCGGTCATCTGCACATTCCAAGTGCCGATGGCCGTGCGGACCCAGTCGGTCGTGGCTTGCGGAGCCGACACGATGGCAAACGGGCCGGCAAGGAACTCCGTCTCGGCGGGCGTGAAGCTCGCGACGGCGTTGGTATTCGCCTCCTTGAATGCGGCGATGAAACCTTTGAGCTTGGGTGCCATCCGCTTCACGAGCGATTCATAAGTGGCGAGCACTTCGTAGGAAGAATGGACGTTTGCTTTGATCAGCTCATCCACGACGAGCGAATTGTAGTGGCCGCCCTTTTTCATCTCGGCGAGAACCGCCGGAGCGCGTGAGGCAAACTCGGTGTCGCTCAGCGCCTCAAGTTTGCGCAGCGGGCCAAAGACGGGGTGCTCCGGCCGCATCACGCGCTGGAAGAAGTTCGTAAGCGGGACATCGAGGTCCGCCTTCTTAATGATCTCCTGGCGCGCCTCGGCATTTTTGCCACTCATGCGACCGGTGAGCATCGCGGCCTTGATGTAATCCGCGGGTTTCGCCTGAAACAGGCCGAGGAAATGTTCAACTTCGCGATAGTAGATGTCCCGATTTTCTTTCACTACACCGGCGATTTTCTTCTCGTAATCCGCCTGCGCCGCGGGGTCCGGCTTCGCAATAATCGGCTTGGATTCCTCCGTCGGTTCTTCGCTGCTCGCGAAGACACCGTGAATGGCGTAGTAGTCCGCCTGAGGCACGGGATCGAACATGTGGTCGTGGCAGCGGGCGCACGCGACGGTTACGCCGAGAAATGCCTTCGAGAACACATTGATTTTGTCATCAATGTTGTCGTTCAAATTTCCAAATTGCATTCCGACGGTGAGGAAGCCGAGGGCGGCCAGATTCGGATTGCCCTGGCCGGCAACACCGGAGGACTTCGCGCCTGCACCGCCTCCCATCATCATGCTGTCGGAGGTCATCATCGCCGGGTCGGCCGCCGTTGCAGGCTGGGCCAGGGTGCCGGCTTTCGCGGGAAGAGCGGCGACCTTTTTCACCGCTGCGCCCTTGGCACCTTTCCCCGTGGGTTTCATCTCCGCGGACGCAGAGAGCGCGACGGGATAAACGAGATCCGCGGCGAGCTGCTCGATGATGAACTGATTATACGGTTTGTCCTCGTTGAATGCGCGCACCACATAATCGCGGTAAGTCCACGCATTCGGATAGCGGTAGTCCATGCGCCCGTTGTTTACGTTGGCGTCGCCGCCGATGGTGTCCGCGTAGCGCGCGGAATTCAGCCAGTAACGGGCCCAACGTTCGCCGTAGTGCGGGCTGGCCAGCAGACCGTCCACGACTTTTTCCCACGCGTTCGGGGATTTGTCAGAAAGAAATGCCTCGATTTGTACCGGGCTCGGCGGCATGCCGATGAGATCATAGTAAGCACGGCGCAGAAGCATCTGACGGTCGGCGTCAGGCGAGGGGAGCATCCCTTTGGCCTCGAGTTTCTGCAAAATGAAAGCATCAATCGGTGTGCGGCACCATTGCTGGTTTTTATTCACGGGCACCTTGATGTGCGCCTTGACCGGTTGGTAGGCCCAGTGATTGCGCGCGCTGTCGTTGAGACCGCTTAGCTTTTTTGCCTTTCCTGCATCCTTACGCGGGTCCGGCGCGCCCATTTTGATCCACGTCGCGATGTCCGCGATCTGCTGCGCATCCAGCTTTCCGCCGCTGCTCGATGGCGGCATCTGCATGTCCTTGTCCACATAGGTGACCGCTTTGTAGATCAGCGATTCATCGGGCTTCCCCGCGACAATTCCCGGACCGGTATCGCCGCCCTTGAGTGTCGCAGCGGCGAGGTCAACGGTGAGGCCGCCCTTGCTTTTGCCGGATTCGAGGCTGTGGCATTTGTAGCATTTTTCGCTCAAAATCGGCCGGATTTTTCCTTCGAAAAAGTCGAGTTGCTCTTTGGTCGGCTCATCGGCAAACGCAGGAAATGCCAGTGCGAGCACGCCGGAGAAAATGAAGGCGGGTTTGGATTTGTTCATGGATGAAAGAAATATGTGGGTTGGAGCGCGGGAAGAATAAGGCGTCTTGGCAGGCGGATCAATGCGGGATTTGCTAAAAAGGAAAGCGCCCGCCGGAGGCTTCGGCTTCCGGCGGGCGCTGAGCAGATTGCTGTTTTAGCGTCCGTGGTTAGCCGATGAGAGCTTTAACCACTTTGCCGTAATTGTCGGTGAAGCGGAAATCGCGGCCATTGTAGCGGTAGGTAAGTTTCTCGTGATCGAAACCCAAGAGCGCGAGCTGTGTGGCGTGCAGATCGTGGACGTGGACCTTGTTTTCGACAGCTTTCGAGCCGAATTCATCGGTTGCGCCGTAAGCTTGGCCACCCTTGACTCCGCCGCCAGCCATCCATGCGACCATCGCGCGACCGTTGTGATCACGGCCCGGTGCGGCATTGCCATTCCGGTCGGCAGTGACAGTGCGGCCGAATTCACCGCCCCAAATGATGAGCGTCGAATCGAGCAGACCGCGCTGCTTGAGGTCGGCGATCAGCGCCGCAGCCGGCGTGTCAATCGCACCGCCCGTGCGGGGCAGATTGGTCGCGATGCCGCCGTGCATGTCCCATCCGCCGTGCTCGACTTGCACGAAGCGCACGCCGCGCTCGACAAGGCGGCGAGCGACGAGGAGCTTCGCGCCCAAGTCGGTCTTGCCGTAGGATTCCTGCATCGCCTCGGGCTCGTTGGACACGTCGAAGGCTTCGGTGGCTTCGGTCTGCATCTTGAACGCCATTTCAAACGCCTCAATGCGGGCCTCGAGTTGCGCGTCCTTTTGAAGAGCCTTTGCGTGCTCGATGTTGAGCTGTTTCACGAGGTCGAGTTGACGACGCTGGCGATCCATCGGACTGAACTGATTGCGGATATTCAGGATGACGTTGTCGAGGTTCATCCCGCGCGAGTAATTTACATTCACGCCCTGATAGGTGCCGGGCAGGAATGACGACTGCCGCCACTCGGGACGACCGCCGATGGTGACAAAGCCGGGCATGTTCTGATTGTCCGTGCCGAGGCCGTACACCACCCATGAGCCGAAGGACGGCTTGGGAAGCTGCAGCGAACCCGTGTTCATAAAGCGCTGCGCGACTTCGTGCGCCGGGATGTCCGTCCACAGCGAGCGGAGGACCGCGATGTCGTCAATGTGTTTCCCCAACCCCGGGAAAACATCCATATTCACTTCCACGCCACTCTTGCCCATCTTCGTGAACTTGAACGGCGAACCAAACGCGAGACCATCGTGCCCCGGGATGCTCTTGCCATCGTACTTCGTCAGTTCCGGCTTCGGGTCCCACGTATCCACCTGCGTGGGGCCGCCCGATGCGAAAATATGAATGATGTGCTTCGCCTTGGCCGGAAAATGCGGCGTCTTCGGTGCGAGCGGGCCCGCGACCTTCAATCCGCCCGGATTCAGCGCCGAGGCACCCTCTGCCCACGGGTTGATTCCGAAAACCGCCGCGAGGCTCATCCCACCGAAACCCATGCCGGTGCGGAGCAGGAATTGACGGCGCGTGAAAATAATGTCTTCCGCGGAAGGCGAGTGCTCGCGGATATATTTGTCAGTCGGTTGAACGGGTGTGCTCATAATGGATTTCTGGGTTTGGTTGGTCGAATGGAAATGAAGGCCGCAGGCGCAAGCCCCGGCAATGCTAGAGTGCTACACGCGCCCGCGAGCTCTGGCTAGGAAAAAGTCGCATTTTTTTAAACATTTCGCTCCTCTCCGTCCGCGGTTTTCATGCCAAAGCTTAAAGATTTTCTCCAACCTTTCGTCATCACCCGTTTAAAATCGCGAGCACTTCCGGGTCGCGCACGTCGGCCCATTCGCCGCTGAGTTCCACCACCCGCACGACTTTTCCGCTTTGCGCGAGATCGCGGATCGCGTCGGTCAGTTCGTATTCGCCGCGCTTGGAAAGTTTCAGCTTCGCCGTAAAATCGAAAATGTTTGGGCGGAAAGTGTACACGCCCGCGTTGTACCAAGGGCTCGGCGCGGGACCATCGGGCTTCTCGATCAGATCGGTCAGTTCGAAGCGATCATTCACCACGACGCAGCCGCCTTGTGCGATTTCACCCTCGTTGTGCTTCACGGTCACGATGCCTTCCATTTCGCCGAGGTCGCCCTCGGTTCCTCCGAGATGAGTGATCCGCGCGTAGTTTTTCGGATCGATCAAAATGTCGCCATAGCTCAGCACGAACGCGTCGCTCCCGGCGAAATCCTTCGCGAGTTCCACGACTCTGCCTGTGCCGTCCTGCACGACCTGCGTCGCGTAGGACACGCGCACGCCGAACTTCGATCCGTCGCCGAAAAAACCCCGCACCACCTCCGCGCGGTAGCCGACGATGATGCAAAAGTCCGTCACGCCCGCGGCCCTCAGCCCCTCGACGATGTGCAGCAGGATCGGCTTGCCGCGCACTTCCAGCATCGGCTTCGGAAGTTCGTTCGTGAGTTCCTTCATCCGCGTGCCTTTGCCCGCGGCGAGCAGCACCGCTTTTGTCACTTTCACCTCGCTCACTTGCGCACCTCCTGCACGAATTCTGCCATGCGCTCCATCGCGATTTTGATCTTCTCCATCGAGGTCGCGTAGCTGCAGCGCACATGCCCTTCGCCGCTCACGCCGAAAGCCGGCCCCGGCACGCATGCCACTTTTTTCTCCTGCAGCAGCCGCAGTGAAAATTCCCTGCTCGTGAGCCCCGTGCTGCGGATGTCCGGGAACACGTAGAACGCCCCGAGCGGCTTGAAGCACGTCAGCCCCATGTCATTCAGACTGCGCACGATGAAATTCCGCCGCGCCTCGTATTCCTTGCGCATCATCTCCACGTCGCCCTCGCCGCTTTCGAGCGCCTCGATCGCCGCGTCCTGCGCCATCGTGTTTGCGCAAAGGATCGCGTACTGATGCACCTTCATCATCGCCTCGGTGAGCACCGGCGGCGCGCACGCATAGCCGACGCGAAATCCCGTCATCGCAAACGCCTTCGAAAACCCGTGCAGAAACACCGTGCGCTCGCGCATCCCCGGCAGCGCCGCGATGCTCACATGCTCGCCGCCGTCGTACGTCAGCTCGCTGTAAATCTCATCCGTGAGCACGACGAGATCGTGCTTCACGCAAAGCGCCGCGATTTTCTCCAGTTCCTCGCGAGTCTGCGTGGCGCCGGTCGGGTTGCAGGGAAAATTCAGCATCAGCACCTTCGAGCGCGGCGTGATCAGCTTCGCGAGTTCCTCCGCCGTCATGCGGAAATTATCCCTCGCAAAAGTCGGCACCGCGACCGGCACGCCGTGCGCGAGCACCACGCTCGGGCTGTAGCTCACGTAGCAAGGCTCGTGGTAGAGCACCTCGTCGCCGGGATTCACCAGCGCGCGCAACGCCAGATCGATCGCCTCGCTCACACCCACCGTCACGATGATCTCCGTCGCCGGATCGTAACTCACGTGAAAGTGCTTCTGCACATACTGCGCAATCCGCTCGCGCAACCGCGGCAGCCCGAGATTCGAAGTGTAGCCCGTGTGCCCGCGCTCCAGCCCGTAGATGGCCGCCTCGCGGATGCGCCACGGCGTGTGAAAATCCGGCTCGCCGATGCCGAGCGAGATCACGTCCGCCATCGTTTGGACGATCTCAAAAAAATCGCGAATCCCCGAGCGGGGAATGTCGCGGACGTGGTTTGCGATGTGGTTGCTGAGAGGCATGGGAAATTTAGGATTTAAGATTTCTGATTTAGGATATTGCGCGGTTGCCTTGAGAGGCCTGCGGGATTTCACCCGCAGGATTTTTCGAAAGTGGAGCCGTGCGCGGATCAGGGCGGCTGCGGAGAAAATCACCGCCACCGCGAGAAAGCGCACAGCTACCAAGCTCGCGCGCTCAAAATCCGAAATCTGAAATCCGAAATTCTAAATTGTTTCATGGCGCCACCGAGAGCCGCTCCGGCACCGGCTCCTTTTTTAACTCCACGCCATTCTCCTTGTACGCCCGCAGCCGA
This sequence comes from Chthoniobacterales bacterium, assembly GCA_038326125.1. Lineage (GTDB taxonomy): Bacteria > Verrucomicrobiota > Verrucomicrobiia > Chthoniobacterales > Chthoniobacteraceae > SXWH01. Next base: position 5,214 of record JBBQJR010000048.1, on the reverse strand, counting down.
AAATGCGTCCCCGTCGAAATCACGCCCTTCTGCGTGCTCAGTTTCTCCGACACGAAGCCCGCCACCTCGTGCAGCGTGCGTCCCTCGACAACGACCATCAGATCGTAGCCGCCGCTCATCAGGTAGCAGCTCTGCACTTCGGGAAATTTCGAGATGCGCTCCGCCAGCCTGTTGAAGCCGCCGTCCCGCTCCGGCGTCAGCTTCACCTCGATCACCGCCGTCACGCTTTCGCGCGCGATCTTCTCCGGGTCCACGATCGCCTGGTAGCCGAGCACCACGCCATCGTGCTCCAGCTTCTCGATGCACATGGCCACCTCGTCTTCGCTGAGGCTGGAAGCCTTCGCGAGATCGGCGATGGAAGCGCGCGCATTCTTGCGCAGGAGCGGCAGGATTTTGTCCATGGATGAAAAAAAGAGGGCATTGATCCTTGCGAGGGTGCCGCCTGCGGGCAAGCGAAAATGCGCCCGGCACAAAGTTTGCCGCGCCCCGCCCGTCCCGCGTTTCGAGCCATTCACACCCCAATGAAGACGCGCACCCCGCGCAATCGCGCAGGCATTGCGCGATTTAGGCGGAGAAAAACGCGCCCGGCGGGATGCTGTCCGCGCCGCAAAAAATCGGGCCGGTTGAAAATTGCGGCGCGAGTTCTGAGTGGATCCGGTCCACCATTTTCTCCGCATCCGGACGCCGACAGCGATTATCGGGAAACCTGCGAAGAAATGCGCGCCTGCCGCCCGCAGACCCGCGCCGAGTTCCAAGCTCGCCGCCCTAGCTCTTCGGAACCGCGTGCGCGCTGATCGAGAGCAGCAGCGTGGGATTGATGGAACTCGCCGCGATCTCCGCGTGCATCCCGGGCTTGAGTTCCGACGAACGCACCCGCCGGTCGTCAACCGTGATGTTCGTCTCGCCCGACATTTTGTAAGTCGTGCTCGTTTTCGAGTACTCGATCGTGATCGAGTCGCCACCGACGGATTTTATCACCGCGCCGGACGCGTTCACTTTTTCGGGCACGGGCGTCGGCTTGCCCTTGGGCAGCTTGCTTTTCGCGGAGGCATTGTCCGGCGAGAGGATGGAGAAAGTGAGGATGGCGACAATGACGACGAAGAGGAATTGTTTCATGGGGAGGAAGTGAATTCTCAGTTAGTTTTATCACGCGTTTCGATACTTGGCCACAAAAAATTATCACCCGCGAATCGCACTGGGGCCGAAGCACTTCGGTCGGAAAGGATGCTGTCGCATCTGAGCACTAGTTCCAATGTCGCATCCGAATTTCCCCATGTGCGCCTTCAATTCGATCCGTCCTTTTTACGAGAGTGATTAGGTGATTTCACTGGGAAGAAAGAGTTGTTTTTCAGCCACGCGAACCCATGTTTGATCTACTGATTTTCTGCGCAGCGAGATCCGGAGTCGTCGGATTGGTCTCTCGAAATCAAAAACGCGGAGGGGACAAACAGAGCAGGGATGCACCTGCGTTCTTCTTTTATGCCGATGAAAAGCGCTCGCTCGCGCGTCCGTGCGCTCTCGCCAATGTTTCATCGCACCCGTTTCTTCCCATTTGAACGTGCGCGATGGCCGGTTGTCACACTGCCCACATGACTATGAAACTCCGCATCTTCTCCCGCTCCCTCCGCACCGCGCTGCTCGCGCCCCTCGCTTTTTCCACGCTCGTCTTTGCGGAAAACAAACTGCCCGACATCGTCGTGGATGCCGCCGCGCTCGAGCGCACGCCGCAGAACAGTTCCGCCCCCGTCGTGGACAAAGTCGCGCCGAGCGTCGTCACCATTTCGATCAGCAAAAACATGCGCATCGGCGACCACGGCATGGGCGGCAACAGCAATCCGCTGATGAAAGATCCGTTCTTCCGCAAATTTTTCGGCATCCCGGAAGACGGCCAGGACGGCGGCCGCGACGGCAGTAAAGACAACGGCAAGGACAGCGGCAAAGGTCGGCAGCGCTCCATGCCCGTCGGTCTTGGCAGCGGCGTCATCGTGAGCCCGGATGGCTACATCATCACGAACAACCACGTCGTCGAGCAGGCCGATGAAATCACCGTGACGCTCGCCGACGGGAAGACCGAACTGAAGGCAAAAAAAATCGGCACTGATCCCGGCAGTGACATCGCCGTGATCAAGATCGAGGCCAAGAATCTCAAGCCGATCACTTTCGCCGACAGCGACAAGATCAAGGTCGGCGACAACGTGCTGGCCGTCGGCAATCCGTTCGCGCTGCGGCAGACGGTGACTCGCGGGATCATCTCGGCCGTCGGGCGGAATCAGACCGGTATTTCCGAATTCGGGAATTTCCTCCAGACCGATGCGTCCATCAATCCCGGCAACTCCGGCGGCGCGCTCGTGGATGCGCTCGGCCGTCTCGTCGGCATCAATTCCGCCATCTTCAGCCAGAGCGGCGGCAACATGGGCATCGGCTTCGCGGTGCCGTCGAATCAGGCGCGCAGCGTGATGGAGAGCCTGATCAAATTCGGCAAAGTCCAGCGCGGCTTTCTCGGCATCCAGATGCAGCCGCTCGATGAGAAACTCGCAAAGGAATTCAAGGCGCCGGATCGCGACGGCATCCTCGTCGCGGAAGTCGTGCCCGGTGGCAGCGCCGAGAAGGCAGGCGTGAAAAGTGGTGACGTGATCGTGGAACTCAACGGCCAGCACGCGGAGGACATTGCCGCCTTCCGCAACACCGTCGCGAACATGCTACCCGGCACGAAGGTCGAGTTGAAAGTATTCCGCGGAGGCAAGCCGCAAATGATCTCCGTGACGCTCGCCGAGCGCGGCGCGAACGGCCTCGCTCTCGGCGCGCCCGGCGCGCCGGGTCCTGCCCCCGCAAAAGTGCCGGACGTGCTCGATGGTGTGACCGTCGCCGACGTGAACGCGGAGTTCCGCAAAAAATTCAACATCGGCGACGACGTGAAAGGCGCGCTCGTCACGCAGGTGAATCCCGACTCCGCCTGCGCCGATGCGGACGTGCGCGCCGGCGATGTGATCGTGGACATTGACGGCAAAAAAATCGCCAGCGCCGATGAAGCCGTGAAGCTCAGCGAGGAAGTGAAGACGAAGACTTCCGTGCGCCTGCGCATCTCGCGCAAAGGTGCCACGCAATTCGTCGTCGTCGAAGAGCGCAAGGAGTAGTAAATCGAAATCACTCACCAAAAGGCGCGACGGCTCCACAGTCGGCGCGCCTTTTTCTTTTGCCGGAAATTCGGCGTATGCCCGGCACCTTTTCCCTCGACGACACAGCATCCGCCCGCATTGTTCGGCACGATGTTGACTCACTTTTTTGACAAGGACGACGGCGCATCCGGCATCCCCACGCGCGCCGAAGTCGCACTCGGCGACACGTGGGATCTGACGCCGCTCTACGCCTCGAACGCTGATTGGACGGCGGCGTTTTCGCTGCTGCAGATGGAGTTTCCTGCGATTGCGGACTTCCGCGGAAAAATCGGCGACTCCGCATCGTCTCTGCTCGCGCTGCTCGAGTGCGACCGGCGGATCAGCCAGCGCATCGAGCGACTTTGCCAGTACGCTTCGCTGCGCGGGGCGGAGGATTCTTCCGATCCGGAAAATCTCGCACGCGAGGCGCAGCTTCAGAATTTGCTCACGAAAGTGGGCGAGCTGTCGTCCTTCGTCGTGCCGGAGATTCAGGCGATCGAAGATGCGACCTTCGCGCGCTTTCTCGACGACGCCGTGCTCGCGGAGTGGCGCATCCACCTCGAGCGCATCCGCCGGCTGAAACCGCACACGCTCAGCAGCGCCGAGGAACGACTGCTCGCGCTCGGCGCCAGCGCGGTTTCGGGACACGACGAAACTTTTTCGCAGCTCACGAATGTGGACATGAAATTCGGCGTGCTCCCCGACGAAAACGGGCGCGAGCGCACCCTCTCACAGAGCAGCTACTCGTCGTTTTTGCAAAAGCGCGATCCGGAGATCCGCCAGCGCGCGTTCCACCAGTTTTACGCGGAATTTTCCGATCACAAATTCACCCTCGCCTCGACCCTCGCGAACTCGATCAAGGCCGACGTCTTCCGCGCCCGCGCCCGCAACTATGCGAGCGTTCGCGAAGCCGCGCTTTTTCACGACGACGTGCCGGTCTCCGTGTACGACAATCTCATCGGCACCGTGCGCGCGAATCTCGCGCCGATGTTCCGCTATTACGCGCTGCGCAAGCGCGTCCTCGGCCTCGCGGAAATCCATCAATACGACACCTACGTGCCGATCGTGCCGAGCGTGGAAAAGCGCACGTCGTTCGACGAGGCGATCGAGCTCGTGCTGGGCGCGCTGCAGCCGCTCGGCGACGAGTATGGCCGCGTGCTCGCCGCCGGCATGAAGCGCGAGCGCTGGTGTGATCGCTACGAGAGCAAGGGCAAGCGCAGCGGCGCTTTCAGCAGCGGCAGCTACGGCAACCCGCCGTACATCCTCATGAACTACAAGGACGACGTTTTCCCCGACGTCTTCACGCTCGCGCACGAGGCCGGCCACTCGATGCACACCTGGCACGCGAACGGCGCGCAGCGCTGGCAGGACGCGACCTACCCGATTTTCCTCGCGGAGGTCGCGAGCACGTTCAACGAGGAGCTGCTCACAAATCATCTGCTCGCGCAAACGACGGATCGCACGATGCGCGCGTACTTGATCAACCGGCAGCTCGATGACATCCGCGGCACGGTCTATCGGCAGACGATGTTTGCGGAGTTTGAAAAAATCACGCACGCGATGGAGGAGGCCGGCGAGCCAATCACGCTCGACACGATCCGCAAAGCGTACCGCGGGTTGCTCGACGTGTACTTCGGCCCGGACTTCGTGATTGACGACGAACTCGAACTCGAATGCCTGCGCATCCCGCATTTTTACAACGCCTTCTACGTGTACAAATACGCGACCGGCCTGAGCGCCGCGATCGCGCTGAGCGAGCAGGTGCTGAAAAGCGGCGACGCCTCGCGCTACCTCGGATTTCTGCGCAGCGGCGGCGTGAAATTTCCGATCCCCACGCTGCGCGAAGCCGGCGTGGACATGTCCTCCCCCGCGCCCGTGGAGGCGACGCTGCAGCTCTTCGCGCGGCGCGTGGACGAACTCGAATTGCTGCTCGGGTGAAGCTCCGCAGGCGGGGACAGAAGCCCGCGCAGCATCGCTTTTCGATCGCGTCACCGTTCTCGTCCAGAAATGAAGGCTTGCCAGCCGCGCAATCCCGCCTCCTTTTTCGCTCATTAAATCC
>JBBQJR010000047.1:0-12848 GCA_038326125.1 Chthoniobacterales bacterium | reverse complement strand
CAGCGAAGGTGGCGAGGTGCAGATTGTTGTCGAACATCGCCTCGCGCGCCGTGATTTCCGTCGGCCCCTTCGCGCGCTTGTCCGCCGCGCCAAAGGGCGCAGCCGGCGCTCCCGGCGCGGTGAGTTTCGGCGATTCGGAGCCGACGATATCGAGGCCGAGACGCTCGACGGGCTCGCGGGTTCCGCCCTGCGCGGCGGCGCGGAGGACCAGCGCAAGCAGCGCGGGAAAAAGTGGGGCAATTCGCGGGATCATCATTTTTTTTCCTCCTGCACGGGCTTGATTTCAATGGTCGGGGCGACCGTTTTTTTTCCGTCCTCATCCACCGCCACCCGCGCGTTGTAGATGATCATTTTCACGCCACCGCCGAGTTTCCCGGTCTGCGTTTTCACATTCAGGGTCACGTTGTCGCCCGAGAGTTCAAAGTCCTGATGCTTGATGGTGACATGCACATTGGAAACCAAATCCGACGTCTTCTGATTATAGATCGAATCGGAGAGATCGATGTCGTAGTCGAGTTCGCCGGTCGCCTTGAACCACTCCACATGCGCCGCGCCGAGCTTGATGTGATCTTCGTCGATCACTTCGGCCATGCCGATTCCAAAGCGGTACATCAGCTTCCCATCCGGGCTGTAGATCGGGATGCGCAGCCCTTTCTGCGGCTGACCTTTTGGCACCGGAAGATCGAGGCGCTCCTTTTGCTTCGCCGGCGGCGCGGGCGGTGCGGCTACGACGGTCGCAGGCTGGGAATCCCCCGACGGTTTCGCCGTTTCGCCCGCGGCTCCGATTTCTCCCGCGAGGCCCAGCGCTGTCACGAGCGAAAGGAAGCGGGATTTACGAAACGAGAGCATGGATCTGGAGCAGAGTTTTGAGCAGCGCCGCGACTTGCGCCAGCGGAATCTGGTTGGGCCCGTCGCTCAGCGCCTTCGCCGGATCCTCGTGCGTTTCGATAAAGACGCCGTCGCAGCCCGCCGCGACCGCCGCGCGCGCGAGCACCGGCGCGAGGATGCCGTCGCCGCCCGTCTTGTCCCCCCCCCCGCCGGGACGCTGCACGCTGTGCGTCGCGTCGAAAATCGCGAGGCTGCCGAGTTCGCGCATCCAGTAAAGCGACCGCATGTCCGCCACCAGATTGTTGTAGCCGAAAGTCGTCCCGCGCTCCGTGAACATGAACCGCTCGCAGCCGGACGCGCGCAATTTTTCCGCGATGTTCTTCACGTCCCACGGCGCGAGGAACTGCCCCTTTTTCACGTTCACCGCCCGTCCCGTCTCCGCGGCCGCGACGATGAGATCCGTCTGCCGGCAGAGGAATGCCGGGATTTGCAAAAGGTCGATCCACTCCGCCGCCGCGCGCGCGTCTTCCGGCGAATGCACGTCCGTCGTTACCGGCACGCCGAGCTCGCGCCCGATGTTTGCGAGGATGGTGCAACCGTCCTTCAGCCCGATGCCGCGGTAGCTTTTTCCGCTCGTGCGGTTCGCCTTGTCGTAGCTCGCCTTGAAAATGAACTGCGCGCCGACCTCGGTGCAGATTGCTTTCAGCGCGCGCGCCATTTTCCACACGAATTCCTCCGACTCGATCACGCACGGCCCGAGCATGAACACCGGCGCGGCACCGCCGAAGGTCACGCTGCCCACGCGAAATTCCGGACGCCCGCTCACCGGCCCTCCTGCTCCTTCGTCGCCTCGGCCAATGCGTTCTGCAGGTGCGCAATCGCGTTCGTGATCGCGCTCTGCTCATCCGGCGCGAGGGTGCCCTCCATTTTCGCGCGCAGCATGGAAAGATGATCGATGAATATTTTCCCGAGCTGCAAATTGGGCGGCGCCGCATTGGCCGGGCGGCTCGGATGCTTGCCCAGCGCGAGCAGTGCCTGCTGCGTCTGCATGAGGATGAACTGCAGGAAAGTTTCCGTCAGTTCGCTAGTCTGCTTGGAGCGTTGAAATTCGGCCATGCGCGCAGAGTACGCCGGAGGACGCGCGAGCGGGAAGAAAAGAGTGCGCCGCCTGCGGACAACGCACGGGTTCACCGGAAAAATTGTCCTCCGCCGCCATCTCAGATCAGCCGCATCTGCCTCGCGTCCGGATCGGGATGCACCTCTGCGGCGCTCGGGAGTTCCAATTCCACACCGAGCCTCCGCGCGAGTGCGCACGCGGTCTGCGGCGCGAAACCCTCGAAGTGGTTGTTCGCGAAAATGAGCGTCTCGCGCAACGCCGCGTGTTCCTGCCGGATTTTCACCGCCCAATTTTCCAGCGACTGCGCACGCGGCCACTGCGGTTCCCGGTAATCATGCCCGCGCGCGCCGTCGCCGCCGTATTTGGTCGCCGGATCGCCCATCAGCCGCACGACCGCAAAATCCGCGGTGCAGGGAAAAAATCCGAACGCCGCGGCATCCGCATCCGCGAGCGTCGAGAAATCGTTCCACACCCACGCCACGCCGTGCTGCTCGAGCAGGTGCGCGATGCGCGGGACATGCCACGCAGCGTCGCGAAATTCCACTGCCCAGCGAAAATCGCGCGGCAGATTGCGGATAAAATCACGCAGCGCGTGCTCGTCGTGTTTGGGCTCCAGCCAGCGCGGCGTCTGCACGAGCAGGCACGCGAGTTTTTCGCCGAGCGGCTCGATGCCGCGCACAAATTCCGCGAGCAAATCCTCGCACTCCCGCAGCCGCCGATCGTGCGTGATTTCGCGCGGCACTTTGCAGGAAAAACGAAAGCCGGGCGGCGTGACCGCGGCCCAGTGCGCCGCCACGGAAGGCGCGGGCGCGTGGTAAAAAGTCGAGTCCACTTCCACCGCACCGAACCACCGCGCATAAAACGCGAGCCGCTCGGCCGACGGCAGATGTTCGGGGTAAAACACACCGCGCCAGTCGTCGTGCGCCCAAGCGCAAGTGCCGAGATGAAGGTTCGCGATTTCGGGCGAGGCCACGCGTGAACTTCCACCGGGCCCGCGCGAATGCGCAATCGGAATCCGCGTCAGCCCGCCGTCGGCACGCGCGGCGGCGGCGGCACGAGCACGCACGCCATGCCCGCGGCCTTCGCGGCCTGCACGCCAGTGCTCGTGTCCTCGAAGACGAGGCAGCGCTCGGGCACGACGTTCAGCCGGCGCGCGGCTTCCAAAAACGGATCGGGGTGCGGTTTTCCGCGGAGGTAATCCTCGCTCGTGACGATGGCCGCAAAAAGATCCGCGATGCCGAGCGCCCGCAGCGTGCTCATCACGATGCGCCGGTGCCCGCCGCTCGCGACGGCCAGCGGCTTGCGCCCATGCCACTCGCGCGCGATCGTGACGACCGGCTCGATGGCCGCAACTTCGCTGCTGTACTCGAGGAAATGTTTTTCCTTCGCCGCGACGGTCGCCTCGACATTCAGGTCGAAGCCGTGGCGTTCGTTCAGGATCTCCACGATGCGCGAAGTCGGCACGCCGCCGAGTTCGTAAAACATCGCCTCGGGAAAATTCGCGACGCGTTCGCCCAGCGCCGCCTGCCACGCGCGATAGTGCGTGGGCATGGTGTCCGCGAGGGTGCCGTCGCAGTCGAAAATAAACGCGGCGAAGTCACCTTCCGGGAGCTCTAGGGGGAACGATGCGGTAGTCGAGCGTTGGCTCACAAGGGCGCGCACCATGCGCAGCTTTTTCCAAAACGCCAGCACGATCTGCCAGAGCTTCTTTCCACTCTGTCTGCTCGGGCTCCTGCTTTCCGAGGTGGCACCGAATTTGCCCCTTTTCGCCCCCGCGCCCGCATGTATCGTGCGCGTCCGCCGGGGCGGATTTTTGCGTCGCGATGTTCGCCCGCGCCGCGCCGGAATGTTCAGACCCCGCCGCAATGGCCGAAATCAAATTCCGCTGCCCAGAATGCACTCAGAAAATCGCCGTCGCCGAATCCGCGGCGGGCGTGAAGATTGACTGCCCGACTTGCCACAGCCGGCTCGTCATCCCGCGCTCGGTCCACCTGCCGGTCGAGGTGCTCATCAGGCGCAAGCTCGCCATCGTCGGCGGCTCGGCGGATGCCGTCTACGCGGAGTTGCAAAAGGCGGAAGTGCACGCGGAAAAGTCCGCCGACGAACTGAAGAAACTGCGCGGGGAAAATGCCGCGGCGGGGAGAAAGCTTCGGGAGGAAAATGACGCACTGCTCGCCGGGCGGAAGGCGCTGCAAACCGAGATCGCATCGCTGCAACCCGCTGGCGAGCAGCTCGCGAAAGTGCAAACCGAACTCGCGTCCGCGGCCGCCGCGCAACGCACGGAACTTGCCGCCGCGCATGAGACCGCGAGCGCGCTGAGCCGGGATTTCACCGCCCTCCGCGCCGCGCACGATGACGCGAGGAAGCGGCTTTCCGCCGCGAGCGCACAGCTCGCCGCGCTGGAGACGGAGCGCGCCACTTTTGCCGAAAGCACCGCCGCGGCGGCGACCCTCCGCGGCCAGCTCGCCGACGCACTGAAGGATCTCGCAAATGCGCGCTCCAGCGCCGAGGTCACGGGCGAGGCGCATCGCGCGCAGCTCGATGCGGCGAAAGGCCTCGAGTCCGGGGTGCGCGCGGAGCTTTCGGCGGTGCAGACGCGCCAAATGCAGGCCGAGGAGCGACTCGCGGAGCAGTCGGAAAAATTTGCCGCGCTCGAGGCGGAACACGCGGAAATCCTGACCCTCGCGGAACAGCTCGTGCCGCTGCGCGCCGAGCTCGCGAAGGCGCAGGAAGACCTGTGCAACGTGTGCGAATCCTCCGCGGAAAAAGCGCGCGGCTTCGAGGCGCAGCTCGAGACCGCGAGAGCGGCGGAGGCCGGGCTGCGCGCGCAATTTGACGGTGCGCAAGGCAGGCACGCCGGGATGCAAGAACAGCTCGCGGAGCAGGCGGCGCGACTCGCCGAACTCGAAAAGCGCGCGACGGATTCTGAGGCGGAAGCCGCGGCGGAAAAAGCGCGGGCGGCGGCGCTGGCCAATTCGCACGAAGCCGTGACCGGTGCGCTGGCGCAGGCGGAGCACACCGCGAAGGAACGGGGCGACGCGGCGCGGAGCAGCGCGGAAGCGCTCGCGCAAGCGCTCGAGGCCGAGAAGGCGATCCGTGAATACGGCGAAGCGATGAAGGCGAAACTCGCCGACGCCGAGAAGCGGCACGCCGCGGTTTCTCACGGTTTTTCCGCGCTGAAACACGAGCGTGGCGAGCTTTCCGCACAACTCTCGAAACTGCAAAAAGAGCGCGATGAGGCGGTCGCGCGCGCCGCGGAAAAATCCGAGGCACACGAAAAGCTGACCCGCGGAATTGAGTCCGGGAAGGCCGTGTTCGCGCGCATCCGCGAGGACGCAAATGCCGCCGCCTCGGAAAAGGGCCGGCTCACGGCTTCAATGGAAAAAACCGCTGCGGAACACGCGCAATCGCTCGCGCGCTGCCAGCACATGGAGACGGAGGCGGCGGCGGCGGCGAAAGAAATCGCTCGTCTGAAAAAAGCGCTCGAGGCTGCGGATGCCGCCGCAAAAAACGAGGGAGCGAAACTCCAGCATGTCACGCTGCTGACCGAAAGCGCCACCGCGCTCGTTGAGGAAAAAGACGCGGCGATTCGCGAAGCCCTGGCCGCCTCGGAAAAGCAGCGGGCCGCGCACCTCGCCGCCCAGGCGCGGGAGGCCGCCGCCCAGGCGCGCGAGGTCGCCGCCCAGGCGCGTGCGGAAAAGGCCGAGCGCTCAGCGGCGGACGCAGCCGGGCGCGCGGGAAAAATCGAATCCGAACGGGCGGCACTCGCGGCGGAACTTTCCAAAAAATCCGCCGCGCTCGAAGCGATGAAATCGATCGCCGCGAAGTCGGCGGCTTCACCCGCGCAAACGGCCCCGGCAGCGCAAACGCCCGCAGCGTCCGGCGCGCCGACCGAGCGGGAAAAGGCGTTGGAGGCCGAGCGCGACGCGCTCGCGACCGCGCTCGATCGGGCGAAGCAACTCGTCGGCGTGATGCAGGCGCGGCGCGATCTCCTGCGCGATGAAGTGGCCACTTTGCGCGCGCGCCTCGGCGTCGGTGCCAAGATCACTTCGGGCGACGAAAAGCCGATCGCCAAGTGACCGCCTTTTGCCGCGCGCCCTCGAGGAGAAGCCCGGCCCCGAGGCCGACGCACGCGCCGAACGGCCCGAAGAAAAACGCGCAGACGACGAGCTTCATCGCGAGGACACCGGGCGGCGGCGGCGCGCCGGGCACGCCGCCCTCAATTTTCGGAATCATCTCGATCGGGATGATGGTGCGCGCGGGTGGCCCCGGCCGGTACGGCGCGAGCACGGCGAAAACCATGTAGATCTCCGCGAGCACGAAGCCCGCGATGCAGCAAATTTTGACGATCCGATTCCCGGCCATGCGCGAGAGTAGAGCCGCGGCGCGGGGCGGTGTCGAGCCGCGCGCTGAAAGGCCGTCTTGCTGGCAGGCGGAATGCTAGATAGCCTGCCAACTTCACACGCCCATGCACACCGCCCGCACCCTTCCGCTCCTCGCCGCCGCGCTCGCTGCGTTCCATTTTACCGCCTGCTCCGGCGTGCAAGTCACGCACGTCGCACCGGGAAAATCCGCGGGCAAAATGCTTGCCGACCGCCAGCGGGATGCCGCCGCGCAGGCGAACGCCGCGCACTTGGCCGCGACGCCTCTGCCGACGGTCGCTCCCGGCCAGCTTCCGCCCGGGGCGATGCCGCCGCTGCCTTCCGGCGAGGTAAGAATCCCCGGCGGCAACGGCTCCGGCGACGGTGTGGCGGAGGCGTATTCGCGCGGCACTTTTGCGATGCAGGCCGGGCAGACGAACGAAGCCATCACCGCGCTCGAGCAGACGGTGAAGCTCGATCCGGATTTCACCGACGCGTGGGGCAAGCTGGCGATTCTTTACCAGAAAAATGGCAACAGCGCGAAGGCCACGGACGCGTTCAAAAAGGCCAAGCGCCTCGGCGACGCGAACGGCGGCACGGTGTCGCGCGATGCGGTCGGCGGTTTGCAGCTTCAGTAATGGCGCTGCTGTGACTGGTGACTGGTGAAAAGTGATTGGTAGTCCGGCTTTTCACGAAACGCTCATGGCGGGATGCCAGTCACTTTTCACCAGTCATCCGTCACACTCTGAGCGCGTTCGCTGAACTCATCGGTTCACCACTGCCGCGGCACTAGTTCAGGTAGCGGAAATCCGACGTGGCGAAAAGCGCGCGGCAGTAGCTGGTCCACGCGGCTTTCACGTCCTCGGCGTCGCGCATGCCCGGCGATGATTTGTCGCCCTTGCTCCAATTGCTCGGGAATTTTTGGAAAAAATTCCACGCGGCCGTGCGCTCATTAGGCGTCGGCGAGCGCCCGAGCGTGATCCAGTGCGCGAGCGCGAGACGCTGATCGAGATTCGCGCTCACCCCTCCGGTGGGGCCGGAGGGGTAGGCAGTCAGCACGCGCTCGGCGAGCTTGCGGGAAGCAGCCGCGACCATGTCGCTGTTCAGAAGAAAAAGCGCCTGCGCGGGGACGTTCGTCGTGTCGCGCGCGCCGGTGACGAGGCTCGCGTCGCCGAAGTCGAAAACGGCAAGCGCGTCCGGCGGCACGTCGCGCGCGATGGGCAGGTACACGCTGCGGACCATCGTGGTGCCGCCGCTGTTCGTGAGCTGATCCTCGGTGACTCCGGTGCCGGGACGGAAGCGCGGTCCGCCGATCGGGCCTTCGCCCGCCTGGCCGATCATCGAGGCGGACGGAGGCGAAAGCTGGAGTTGCTGGCTCGCCGAGAGCATCGCGTCGCGCACGCACTCGGCGTCGAGCCGGCGCTTGCTCACGCGCCAGTGCAGCGCGTTCTCCGGGTCCGCGGCGAACGCGCCGGGTTCGTAGTCGGAGGAAAGCTGGTACGCGTGGCTCATCACGATGTCGCGCGCGAGGCGGTTCACGCTCCAGCCGTAGCCGCCTTTGTCCGCGGGCGTCTGGAATTTCACCGCGAGAAAATCGAGCAGCGCCGGGTTGCTCGGCTTCTTTCCGGTCGCGCCGAAATTGTCCACGCTCTCGACGATCCCGCGTCCGAAAAGAGCGTGCCACACGCGATTCACCATCACGCGCGACGTGAGCGGATTTGCCGGCGAAGTCACCCAGTCCGCGAGTTCGCGGCGCCCGCTCTCCTTCGCGGAAATGGCGAGATTCGAGTCCGTGCTGAGCACCGCAGGAAAGCTGCGCGGAACCTTGTCCGTCGGCTTGTCCGCCTCGCCGCGGGCGTAGAGCGCGGTGTCGCGCACGGTGGAAAATTCCTGTGGCCGCCCGAGGCGCGCCTGCGGGCCGCGGCGCATGAATTCGCCGATGCGGCCGAAACCGGTCTGCGCGGTGAGCGGCAGGTCCTTCACGCCCATCGCGAGCGCCTTCGCGTGACCGGAGTCGTCCACGCTTTTGATCTGCGCCTCGAGCGCGCCCGCCTGCGTGGCCACGATCAGGAAGCGCTGCAGTTGGTTCCCCTCGGGCGGATTCGCGGGTCCCCTGCCGGCGTTGAAGCGCGCCGCAAAAAACTCGCGCTGCTCCTTTTTCAAATCGTCGAGCCGCTTTTTCATCTTCTCGAGATCCACGGGCAGGATCGTTTTGCCCGTCGTCCCCGCGGATTTCGGCAATTCAATCAAGTCCGTCGCGTGCCGGTTTTGGATGCCGCTCGCGGTGCCGATGAGCGTCTCGGTGCTCAGAAAAATTCCCGCCATCCCGTAGTATTCGCGCTGCGAGATCGGATCGAATTTGTGGTCGTGGCAGCGCGCGCAGGAAATCGTGAGCCCGAGCATCGCCTGCGAAAGCGTGTCCACCTGCTCGTCGGCGAGGTCGAGGCAGTACTGCCGCGGGTTTTGCTCGTTCAGGCCCTTCGGCCCGATTGCGAGAAATCCCGTCGCGATGAGGTGCTCGGCCTTCTGCACTTCGTCCGCCGCGGGGAGCAAGTCGCCCGCGATTTGCTCGCGCAAAAATTGGTCATACGGCTTGTCGTGATTGAACGCCGCAATCACGTAGTCGCGATACCGCCACGCGTGCGGGAACGCGATGTTCACATCCTTGCCGCTGCTCTCGGCGTAGCGCGCGACATCGAGCCAGTGCCGGCCCCAGCGCTCGCCGAATTGCGGCGACGCGAGCAGCTTATCCACCCACTTGCCGAGCACAGCCTGCTGCTGCGCGGCGGCAGTCTGCGAACCGGCGCTCGCGGTTTTCCAATCGGCAAAAAACTGGCCGATATCAATCGGCGTCGGCGGCAGCCCCGTGAAATCGAAATAGATCCTCCGCAGCAGCGTCGCGGGATCGGCGTCGCCGACGGGCTTCAGCTTTTTTTCCTCGAGTGCCGCGAGGAGAAAACGATCCATTTCGCCATGCGACCACGCGGCGTTCTTCGGGTGCGGCGCGACCTGCGATTTCGGCGGCTGGAAGGACCACCAGTTCTTCGCGTCGTCTCTGCTGAATTTTTTCACGACCGACGACGGGCCCTCGCGCGGATCGGCCGCGCCCATTTTCACCCACGTCTCGAAATCCTGGATCACCGCATCCGGCAGTTTGCCGCCGCTTTTTTCCGGCGGCATCGCGAAGTCCTTGTTCGTGTAGCGCAGCGCCTGAATCAAAATGCTGTCCTCGAGATTTCCGGGCACCACCGCCGCGCCGCTGTCGCCGCCGCGCCGCGCGCCCTCCCGCGTGTCGAGCACGAGACCGCCCTTCACTTTCGCGGCTTTTTCCGAATGGCATTTGTAGCATTTCTCCGCGAGCACGGGCCGGATCTTTTTCTCGAAAAAATCAAGCTGTTCCGTCGTCGGTTTCGGCTCGGTCGCGGGTGAAATTCCGGACTCCTCTGCCTTCGCCACCGCCGGTTTTTTTTCCTGATCGATGGCAGCGAGGGCGGTCCAAAGCGCGCCGGTGGTGGCGAGCGAGAGCGGGAGAAGGAGGCGCAAATTCATGAAGGTGGTGGATTTTCAACCGGGTGAGACGCGACAAGTTGCTCGCAAATTACACGCATCTCGCGCAGAGCAGCGCGCATGATTGCCGCCAGTGCCAGAGGACGAAGTGAGCGGCTTACTTCGTTTTTCGACGAACCGGGCGCGGACATTCAGCCGCAGGCGACGCCTGAGCACATGCGCCTGAGCGCCGAGGCGCACCGCGAGGCAAATTGGAAACGCTGGGGACCGTACCTCAGCGAGCGGCAGTGGGGCACGGTGCGCGAGGATTATTCGGCGGATGGCAATGCGTGGCGCAGCTTCCCGTTCGACCACGCGCGCTCGCGGGCGTACCGCTGGGGCGAGGACGGGCTCATGGGCATCTGCGACCGGCAGGCGCGGTTGTGCTTCGCGCTCGCGCTGTGGAATGGGCGCGATCCGATTTTGAAGGAACGGCTCTTCGGCCTCGCGAATGGCGAGGGGCCGCATGGCGAAGACGTGAAGGAATGCTACTGGTATCTCGACGCGACGCCGACGTCGTCCTACCTCCGCGCGCTCTACAAATATCCGCACGCGGAATTTCCGTACGCGAGAATCCGCGAGGAAAATGCGCGGCGCTCGAGCAAGGAGGGCGAGTTTGAATTGGCGGACACGGGCGTCTTCGAGGGCGAGCGCTATTTCGATGTCACCGCCGAGTACGCGAAGGCTTCGCCGGAGGAAATTTTGATCCGCATCACGATCGAAAACCGCGGCCCGGAATCGGCGAAACTGCACGTCCTCCCGACGCTTTGGTTCCGCAACACGTGGAGCTGGAGCGCCGGGTCCGAGCGGCCGTTTCTCCGCCGGCTCGGCGCGCACACAGTCGAGGCGGCGCACACTTCGCTCGGCGAATACCGCTGGCTGCTTGATGAGGAAGCGTCGCTCCTTTTCACGGAGAACGACACGAATTTCGCACGGCTCTACGGCGCGCAAAATCCGCAGTCGTACGTGAAGGATGCGTTTCACGATCACGTCATCCACGGCGCGGCGGACGTGGTGAATCCCGCGCAGACGGGGACGAAATGCGCGGCGCATTACGTGATCGATTTGCCGCCGGGCGGGAAAAAGGTGCTGCGCTTTCTCCTCGGCGACGCGCTCGAAATGCCGCCCGGAGCGTTCACGGATTTCGACGCGGTTTTCGCGGAGCGCATTCGCGAGGCGAATCTTTTTTTCGCGACAAAATGCGCGCCGGGGCTCGGCGACGAGGAGCGGAACGTCCTGCACCAAGCCTACGCGGGGCTGCTGTGGTCGAAACAATTTTACCACTACGATGTGAAGCGCTGGCTCGCCGGCGATCCCGCTTCGCCGCCGCCGCCGCCGGGGCACGCGCACACGCGCAATGCCGACTGGCCGCACCTCTACAATGCCGACATTCTCTCGATGCCGGACAAGTGGGAATACCCCTGGTACGCCGCGTGGGATCTCGCCTTTCACATGATCCCGATGTGCCGGATCGATCCGTATTTTGCGAAGGGACAGCTCCTCCTCCTGCTGCGCGAATGGTACCTGCGGCCCGATGGCGCGCTGCCCGCGTACGAGTGGAATTTTTCCGACGTGAACCCGCCTGTCCACGCGTGGGCCTGCTGGCGCGTGTACAAAATCACCGCGTCGCGCGGCCACCGCGACACGCATTTCCTCGAGCGGTGCTTTCAAAAGCTGCTGCTGAATTTCACCTGGTGGGTGAACCGCAAGGACGCGCAGGGCCGGCATATTTTCGGCGGCGGCTTCCTCGGCATGGACAACATCGGGCTCTTCGATCGCTCGAAACCGCTGGCCGATGGCAGTTCGCTGGAGCAGGCGGACGGCACGGCGTGGATGGCCTTTTACTGCGTGACGATGCTCTCGATGTCGCTCGAACTCGCGCGCACGCGGCCCGCGTATGAGGACATCGCGAGTAAATTTTTTGAGCATTTCGTCGCCATCGCGGAGGCGATGAACACGCTCGACGGCACCGGGCTGTGGGACGAGGAGGATGGTTTTTACTACGACCACATCCGGCACGCGGGCGCGGAATCCGCGCCGCTGAAAGTGCGCTCGATGGTCGGCCTCGTCCCGCTGCTCGCGGTCGAAGTGCTCGATCAGGAAGTCATCCGCACGCTGCCCGGTTTCCGGAAAAGGATGCGGTGGTTTTTGGAAAACCGCCCCGAAATCGCGCAGCACGCGAGCTACATGGAACGCGCCGGTGCGGATGGCGCGCAGCTCCGGCTGCTCGCGATCCCGAGCCGGGAGCGGCTCGTGCGCGTGCTGCGGCGGCTGCTGGACGAGGCGGAATTTCTCTCGCCGCACGGCATCCGCTCGCTCTCGCGCGCGCACCGCGACGCGGAGTTTTGCTACCTCGCGCAGGGCACGCATGTGTGCATCCAGTACGAGCCGGGCGAAAGCACGGACGGGCTGTGGGGCGGGAACTCGAACTGGCGCGGCCCCGTGTGGTTCCCGCTGAATTACCTGCTGCTCGAGGCCCTCGAGCGCTACCACCATTTCTACGGCGACTCGGTGCAGCTCGAATTCCCCACCGGCTCCGGCACGATGCTGAATCTCACGCAGATCTCCACCGAGCTCGCGCGCCGGCTCACGCAGCTTTTTCTCCCGGACAAAAGTGGTCGCCGCCCGTGCTATGGCGACAGCAGCACCGACGCGCTCGCGGAAAAATTTGCGCACGATCCAAACTGGCGCGACCTCGTGTGGTTTCACGAATATTTCGACGGCGACACCGGTCGCGGCCTCGGCGCGAGCCACCAGACGGGCTGGACTGCGCTCGTCACGCGCTGCCTAAATACGGTCGGCCGACAGGCGGAGTGAGGCGGAAAGAATGTGATTCAACCCGTCGCCAAAGGTGATACCCTCCCACGCGTAAAGTTCGCACTGCGCACCGTCCGCGCAGCCCATCCCCGACCACTATGAGCATCTCCCCACGACTCCTCGTTTCCATTCTGGCGATTTCCTCCGGACAGGCTTGGGCCGCGGCCACTGCCGAACTC
>JBBQJR010000046.1:0-12899 GCA_038326125.1 Chthoniobacterales bacterium | reverse complement strand
ACGCCAATGCGAAGCTCGAATGGGTCGCCTTCATCGGCGGAACGCGCGAGAGCCGGCAACTGCTCGGCGATGTCGTGCTCACGCGCGAGGACATCGTGGAGAAAAAGGAATTCCCGGACGGCACGGTGCCGACGACGTGGGACATCGATCTGCATTACCCGAAGGAGCAATTCGCGAAGGGCGCGGTGAGGGAGGACCCATTTATTTCGAAGGCGGTCTTCGACAAGAGCGTGGATAAAAAGCACGGCTACCCGGTGCCATACCGCTGCTTCTATTCGCGGAACATCGAGAATCTTTTCATGGCGGGCCGCGATGTGAGTGTGACGCACGAGGCGCTCGGCACGGTGCGCGTGATGAAAACCGGGGGCATGATCGGCGAGGTCGTCGGCAAGGCCGCGAGCCTGTGCGTAAAGCGCGACGTGATGCCGCGCGACATTTACGAGCGCTACTTTCCCGAACTGCAGGAACTGCTGAATCTGCCCGGCGCCGCGCGCCGCGCGACGGTGAATGACGCACCCGCGCTCCCCGCGAATTACACGCCGCCGCCCGCGGTCGCGGACAAGCACGACGCGCCCGCAGGGCTCCCGGTGAAGTCGCTGCCCGGACTCGCGCAGGATGACGCGCAGGCGAAGCTCACGGGAAAATGGGCGGAGGGGCACGGTCTGCCGGGCTATTTCGGCGAGGGCTATCGCTACCGGGGTGCGAAGGAAGCGGGCACGGCGCGGTATGAATTCACGATTGAAAAAGCGGGCTTCTACGAAGTGCGCCTGAGCTACAGCCCGCACGAAAACCGCGCGACGAATGCGCCGGTGACGATCGAATCCGCGGAGGGCAGCAAGACGGTCGGCGTCAATGAGCGGGTCGCGGCACCGCTGGAAAAAGGTTTCGTGAGCCTCGGAAAATTCCGGTTTGTGCCGGAGAAAAGGGCGGTCGTGATTGTTGGGGATGGCGTCGCGGATGGGAACGTGGCGATCGATGTTGTACAACTTTTGCCCGCCGAATAGATGGGTGCGACCTGCATGAAAACGGCGGCCATTTTCCTCGCGCTGACCGCGCTCGCCGCCGCGATCCCGCCGATTCGGATCACAAATCGCGAATTCCCCGACGGCTCAGGCAGTTCGCGTGAAATGGATCCTTCGAAGCGGCAGTCCACGGAGATTTTTTACGATTCGCGCCGCCGGGTGACCCAGAAGATCGTGTATAAATTGGACGATCGGCTGCAGCCCGTCTCCGCGCTGCTCTACAACGCGAGCAACGTCCTTTTTCAAAAATGCACTTACAAGCTTGATGGCGAGGATCGGGTGATCCAAGAGGTGATCTACGACGCGAAGGACCGGCTGCTCGGGACGAAGAATTATAACTACGGCACGCGCAACGGCAGTGCCATCGTGGTCAATGTGGACACCTACGATGCGAACGGAAACCTGCTCGCGACGCCGCGCATGTCGAAGATTGGAAAAAAGAAATGAACGGCGGCGAGCATCCGATAAAAAAACTTTGCTTCCCGCTTGACGGATCAGGCGACTTGCAGAACAAGTCCCGCCCCTTAATTCCCAAAAATGAAAAACGCACCATTTCTTCTCTCCTCCATTCTCGGCCTTGTGGCCGTGATTCTGAGTGTCGTCAGCTTCAGCAAGGCGCAGACGAACAACGCGCTGCAGGCCGAATTGCTGAAGAAGCAGTCGGATATCCAAGACCTCACGCAGGTCGTGACGCTGCAAAATCAGGACTACCAGCGCATGTCGGGCACGATCGAAACCGGAGCGCAAGTCGCGCAAAAGCTCGGCCCGCCAATCCTCCGCGACATGGGCTATTTTGCCGCCAAGAAAAACAAGGATCTCTTGGGGATCATGAAGAAGTACAAGTTCGATGAGTTCATTCCAAATCCCGAGCAGCTCAAGGAAATGGACAAACAGATTGACAAGATCAAAGCGCAGCAGGGCGGCGCGGCTGCGCCTGCGTCCGCTCCGGCACCAGCCACCACCCGTCCTCCTGCGCTCCAACCGTAATTTTTCCCAACCCTCAAACTTACCCACTGCCATGGAATACCAGGAAAATCAGAACCCGTTTGTCAGCATCTACGTCCCCGTCGCGCTCGTCGCGCTCGCGCTCTCGATGCTGTTTTTCAGCCAAATCAATGGCGCCGCCGCCGCGACGGAATCAATGAAATGGCAGAGCGCCAACGCCGACAAGCAGACCGTCGCGCTGAAGGAAGGAAAAGAAAAGCTCGCGAAGGCCATCGAGGAGCGCAAGCCGCTCGTCGCGACGTCCGAGTCGCTGCAAAAGACGTTTACGGACATGATGAAGGAAGTGAACGATCTCGCGGTGAAAGGGGACGAGGATGCGAAGAAGCTCATCGTCGGCTACGGGATCAAAATCTCCGACAACCCGGCTGCTGCGGAGAAGAAATAAGCGGCACTGCGCCACCGCCACATTTGCCAGACGGGCTTCCCTTCGCGGGGAAGCCCGTTTGTTTTTTAGGTGGGAAGCACGATGGGCTACACGCGGAGAGCGAGGAGCCGTGCAGCGCGCATGGCCGCACGTTCGAGATGGAGGGAGGCCTCGGCCATCGCGTCGGCGAGGGCGAGCGGACGATCGGCAATCGGGAGGAGCGCGTCGAAAATGCCGGCCTGCTCGGCTTCCGCCGTCACCGAACCGCCAAAACCGATCACGCATTTTCCGGCGTGGCGGGCGAGCGCGGCGATCCCGGCGGGGCCTTTGCCGTCGAGCGTTTGATCGTCAATGCGCCCTTCGCCCGTGACGACGAGATCGGCTGCGGCGATGCGCGCTTCGAGGTGCAGCGTCTCCGCGATCATGTCGAAACCCGGTCGGATTTTTGCGCCGCAAAATGTGAGCAAGCCAAAGCCCAAGCCGCCCGCGGCGCCGGCCCCGGCGACCTCGCGGTGATCGCAGCCGAGGCTGCGGGCGCAGACTTCCGCGAGGCGCGCGAGGGCGGTGTCGAGGAATTCCACAGTCTCCGCATCCGCGCCTTTTTGCGGGCCGTAGACGCGGGCCGCGCCGCGCATGCCGAGGAGCGGATTCTGCACATCGCTGGCCGCGAAAATTTCCGGCAACCGCAATTCCGGCGGCCTCTCGATGCGCGCGAGCGAGAGAAGTGTGCCGGGAGTCGCGGCAAATTCGCGACCGCGCTCGTTGAAAAAACGGAATTCCAGCGCGCGCGCTGCGCCCGTGCCTCCGTCCGTCGTCGCACTGCCGCCGAGTCCGACAAGAATTCGCCGTGCACCGCGGGCGATCGCGTCTCCGATGAGGATGCCGGTGCCGAAGGTGTCTGCGCGCCGTGGATCGCGCTCGTGTGCCACGATGCGGTGCAGTCCGCTGGCCTCGCTCATTTCGATGATGGCGAGATTTTGCTCCGCGAGCCACGCGTAGCGCGCTTCGATCGGGCGGCCGAGCGCATCCTGACTCGCGGCGCTCACCCACTTTGCGCCGAGCGCGACGGCGAGCGATTCGGCGAAACCCTCGCCGCCATCGGCGATGGGCGCGAAATCGCATTCCGCGTCGGGCCACACCGCGCGGAAGCCGCGCGCGATCGCCTCGGCGGCGGCGGGCGCGGAGAGCGAGCCTTTGAATTTGTCGGGAGCGATGAGGATGCGCACGGCCTACTTTCAACATCCAACATCCAACATCCAACATCCAACATTTCACCCTCGCACGCGGGGCCGTGGCCGCGAATGCCGCCGTTCGATATTGGATGTTGAAGGTTGAATCTTTCTGCAAGGTTGACGGCGTCACGCTCCGTCTCATCTCATAGCCCTGTCCACTTCCCCCGTGTCCGCCCCGACCACGCGCCATCATCTTCACGCCTTTGGCATCGCCGCCGGATTTGCGATCATTTGCGCGCTGGCGACGGTGCTGCTGTGCGCGAAGGCGGAGGATCGCTACATCCACAATTTCGCGGATGAATTTGGCGACCTAAAACTGCAGGGCGTCGCGTTGCAGAAGACGGCGTTTTCGCAGCCGGACCTGCTCGTGCTCTACGGCAGTTCCGAACTGGTGTCGCCGGTGCATGGCAAGGCGAGCGAGTTTTTTGAGCAGTACCCGACGGGCTTCCGCGCGTTTCCGGTCGGAAAACCGGGGACCACTTCGCTGGCCATCATGCAGAAAATCGCGTCGCTCGGGCGCTACATCGAGGGGCGGAAAGTCGCGTTCTCCATTTCGCCGAGCTACTTTTTTTCGGAGAAGGTGAACCAGGATTATTACGAGGGAAATTTCAGCGCGCTGCAGGCGATGGAGCTGGCGTTCAGCACGCACCTCACGCCGGAGCTGCGGCGCGATGCGGCGCGCCGCATGATCGAATACCCGGAGACGATTGAGGGAAATTGGGCGCTGGAATTTGGCCTGCGCCGGCTCGCCGGCGACACGGTGCTCGACCGCGCGCTCTACGCGGCGATCTGGCCGCTGGGCAAGCTCGCGAACGCCGTCGGCCGTGCGCAGGATCACATCGAGGCGGGGCTGCACATCGCGGAAACCATCGAGGAAAAAAACCCGAAGCCGCACCGCATCCCGGGGCTGAACTGGAAGGAGATTTTGCGCAAGACGAGCGTGAAGGTGAAGGCGGCGCGCCCGCCGATCGTGCCGCGTCTTGCGAAGCGACCGAAGGGATCGCGCGATGCGGACTTTTTGAAAATCCTGAAGGAGGCGGACGAGTGGGATGACTTCGCGCTGCTGCTGCGAACGCTGCAGGAAATGCACACCGACGCGCTGCTGATCTCGATGCCGCTGCACGGCCCGGATCTCGAGACGACCGGCGTCTCGGCGGAGGCGCGCAAGGCGTACGGCGTGGAGCTGAACCGGCTCGCGGGAAAGTACGGCGTGCAGCTCGTGTACTTCAGCCAGTACGAAAATGATCCGACATTTTTTGCCGACAATCTGGACCATCCGGGCGAGCGCGGGTGGATGCTGTTCAACAAGGTTCTTGACGATTTTTACCACCAGCCGCAGAAGACGCATCACTAGCGGGCGAGCAGTCCGCGACTCCCTCAAACGAATATGGCTACAGCAATCAACGACCAAGTCATTGATGTCCTCGCGCGGGTCGCCGACACGGAAGAAGTGCGGACGAATCCCGACCTCGCACTCTACGATCTGCAGATTCTCGACTCGATGAAAACGGTCGAGCTGATCGTGGCGCTGCAACAGGAATTGAACGTGGAAATTTCGCCCGCGGAATTTGACCGCGACGCGTGGGCGACGCCGGCGAAGATGGTCGCCGACGTGGAAAAGCGGCTCGCGGCGTGATCGAGTTTGCCAAAGGCTGGCTGGAGGCGCATCCGCGCGCGCGCCCAGCGGTGCTGACGTTGTATTACCTCGCGATCATCGCCGTGCTTGTCGCGATTTACGGGCGGGGAAATTTTGAGACGCCGGAGTTTGTCTATGCGGAATTTTAGCCATGCACCTCCTCGACAAAATTGACCGTTACGGAACCACCGCCCCGGAGCGCTTCGCACAAGTCAGCGCCGACCGTCGCATGACGTACGGCGAACTGCTCCAGAAAAGCAACGCGCTCGCCGCGTGGCTCGACACCCAACTCGGCGACCGGCGCAGCCCCGTCGCCATCCAAGGGCACAAGGAGCCGGAGATGCTCGTGACCTTCCTCGCGGCGGTAAAATCCGGGCGGCCGTACGTGCCGATTGACTACATGACTCCGCCGCAGCGCATGAAGCGCGTGGTCGAAATCGCCGGTGCGGAGGTCGTGCTCACTCCGGTGAAGGTCGCGGAGATCGTCGCAGGCTTGGGCGCGGCGGAGTACGCGCGCAAGCCGCTGGGAAACGACGATCCGTTTTACATTCTTTTCACGAGCGGCAGCACGGGCGAGCCGAAGGGTGTCGTCATCACGCTCGCGAATCTGAACCACTATCTCGCGTGGATGCACGCGGACGGAAACTTCACCGAGGGCGGCGAAATTTTCCTGAACCACGCGCCGTTCACCTTCGACCTCTCGGTGCACGACGTCTACCTCGCGCTCAGCTCGGGCAACACGATCTTCAGCCTCACCAAGGATCACATTTCGAACTTGCGCGCGCTCTTCATCGCGCTGCGCGAATGCGGCGCGACGCAGTGGATGACCACGCCGTCGTTTGCGCAGATGTGCATGATCGAAAAGGGATTCAACGCGACGATGATGCCCGGTATCCGCGCATTTTATTTTTGCGGCGAAACGCTCGCGCCGGAGACCGCGGCGCAACTGCTCGAGCGGTTCCCCGGCATCCCGGTTTGGAACACGTACGGGCCGACTGAGGCGACGGTCGCGATGACGAAGACAGGCATCACGCGCGAGGTCATCGCGCAGTGGAATCCGCTGCCCATCGGGCGCGTGATGACCGGCACGCGCGTCATCATCCGCGGCGAGGATGGCAAGGCCGTGCCGCCCGGCGAGCGCGGCGAGATCGTGATCGCGGGGCCGAATGTGAGCCCCGGATATCTGAAACGCGACGACCTCACGGCGAAGGCATTCTACCCGTACGAAGACACGCGCGCGTACCGCACCGGCGACTGGGGACGCGACCGCGACGGGATGCTTTTTTGCGAGGGCCGCATGGACAGCCAGATCAAGCTGCACGGCTACCGCATCGAACTCGGCGACCTCGAGGCCAACCTGCGCGCACTGCCCGAGATCGCGGACGCCGTGGTGCTGCCCGTGAAAAAGGGTGACGTCATAGATTCGCTCGCCGCCTTCGTCGTGCTCAGCGGCGCGAAAGTGGGCACCGATTTCGAGCAGGCCGCGAAATTGAAAACGCATCTCGGCGAACGTCTGCCCGCCTACATGGTGCCGCGGAAATTCCATTTTCTCGACAGCTTCCCGATGAACAACAACGGCAAGGCCGATCGGAAAAAGCTCACGGAAATGCTGTAGCCGTCCGGTCAAGTCACGATGTCCCCCTTCGCGAACTGGACCTTCTTCGGCCTGCTGCTGCTCTACGCGGTGCTGCCGATTCTCGCGCTCGGCCTTTTTGAAAAGCGCTGGTCCCGCGTGGCGGCGATGGCGGGCGTGGTGCTGCTCGTTCCGTTCGTGGCGACCGTGGTGGCCGCGTTGATTTTTCCGATCAGCGAGGTGAGCGCATCGGCGCAGTTTTTTCATCAGCTGCAGACCGCCTGGCCGTTTGCGCTCTTCCTGCTCGCGGTGGCGGCGTTTGGAAATCGGAGCGCCCGCTGGTGTTTCGTGCTCACGCTGCCGATCCTCGCGTTCGTCTTCGCCCATCACGACAACACGGTGCTGCGCCTCGCGGGCCTGCATTTGTCGGGCGGCGGCACCTCACTCACCAGCCTGTGGACTTCCACCGCCACGGCCACGGGATTTGCCCCGCTCGCAATTTTCCTCCCGCCCGAACTCATCGCCACCGCGCTCGTTTTCCGCACGACCACCGAATTTTCCCCGCTCTACCTTTTTCTCCTCTGCGTCGCGTGGCAAATGTGGGTGCCGTTCGTCTTTCTCCGCTGGAAATCGAACCGCACGTTTTACGTCGCGCTGCTCCTCACGCTCGTGCCGCTGCTCGCAAACCGGTTGCTGCCCTTCGTCTCGCACGAGAGCGTTTTCGGCTACCTCGGCATCAGCTACGTCACTTTCCGCGCGCTCGATGTGATTTTCTCGATCCGCGACGGCGTGGTGAAATCCCTCGCGCCCGGCCAGCTCTTCGCCTTCCTGTTTTTCTTCCCCACGGTCTCCTCCGGCCCGATCGATCGCTACCGCCGCTTCGGGCTGGACTGGGTGAAGCAGCGCACGCGCGCCGAGTTTCTCGACGACCTCGATTTTTGCATCCAGCGCGTGATGCGCGGCTTCCTCTACAAGTTCATCATCGCCGCAGAGATCGATCGGCACCTCCGAATACCGCTGCTGAAGGTCGCGGGCTTCTGGAGCTACACGGGCTACATGTACGTGTACACGTTCTACCTGTTCTTCGATTTCGCCGGCTACAGCGCCTTCGCCGTCGGCGTGTCGCGGCTCATGGGCATCAAGACGCCGGAAAATTTTGCGCTGCCCTTCCTTGCGCGGAACATCAAGGATTTTTGGACGCGCTGGCACATCAGCCTTTCGTTTTGGTTCCGCGATCATATCTTCATGCGCTTCCAGCTCGCGGCGATGAAGGGCAAATGGTTCAAGGGCAAATACACCGCGAGCTACCTCGGGCTGTTCCTCACTTTCGGCCTCATGGGCATCTGGCACGGGCTGAACTTTCACTACATCGCGTACGGCATGTACCACGCGGTGCTGCTCTGCGGCTACGACGTCTTCACGCGCTGGAACAAGCAGGCCAAAGTG
Source organism: Chthoniobacterales bacterium (assembly GCA_038326125.1). Classification (GTDB taxonomy): domain Bacteria; phylum Verrucomicrobiota; class Verrucomicrobiia; order Chthoniobacterales; family Chthoniobacteraceae; genus SXWH01. Next base: position 4,621 of record JBBQJR010000046.1, on the reverse strand, counting down.
TGGCGCGACGGCCCGTGGTGGCGCGCGCTGAATGTCGTCATCACCTTCCACGTCATCGCGCTCGGCATGCTGCTCTTCAGCGGCCGTCTCACGCCTCCGCCGCCGCCGCCGTATGAGGCGAATGTCGAAGAGGCGGACTACCGCAGCGTCTCCGGCTACGTGTGGGAAAAGGACAAAGCCGGCACCGTCATCACCGTGGACGCGTACGCCGATCACATCTGGGTCGCGCGCGTGAAGTGCGATTTGCCGCGCCCCGACCTTCGCGAAAAACGCTTCGGCGACGGCGCCATTGGTTTCCACGCGGATCTGCCCGCGTGGCTGCGGGACGGCCGCACACACACGATTGATGTGCGCCTGTCGTCTCCCGGCTTCCGGCTCGTCGGAAAATCAAAGTCCATCACCTTTCCGAGCGAGCCGTGGACCCCGCCCGCCCCAGTCGCGCCCGTCGCGACGCCAGCGGTCCCAAAGTAGCGCCGACGAGTCGTCGGCACCCGCGCCCGGATGCGAGCGGAACTTGGGACTTCTAGGCGGATTCATGAAGCCGGGGCGGTTTTCCGAATTCCAAATTCGCGCGCCGCCGTCCAGGCCGTGGCGCCGGCGTTTTTAACAATGCTCAAAACCGCATTCATCCGCAGAGCCGACCGCTGGTCGGCGCTCCCTTCAGCCGCTGATTTTCTGCCAATCCGGCTTGTGGTCGAAGACCCAGCGGTAGTATTCGCGCCGCGAAAGTTTCCCTGCCGCCGCCTCGTCCACGACGCACTTCGCGACCTCGTGCATCTGTAGCACGCTCGCGGGATTCATCGCGGTGATTGGCCCTTCCGTCGCTGCGGCCACCGCGTCCGCCTTGTTCGCGCCGGAGGCCAGCATGATCACTTCGCGCGCCGCCATGATCGTGCCCACGCCCATCGTGATGCAGTGCAACGGCACTCGCGCAAGATCGCCGCCGAAGAACCGCGCATTGTCCGCGCGCGTGCGCTCCGTGAGCGTCTTGATCCGCGTGCGCGAGGCGAGCGATGACGACGGCTCGTTGAAGCCAATGTGCCCGTCCGTCCCGATGCCGAGCAGTTGCAAGTCGATCCCGGCCGCCGCGATGATCGCCGCCTCGTAGCGCGCGCACTCGAGCGGCACATCGCGCGCCATGCCATCGGGGATGTGCGTGCGGCTCGGATGCAAATTCACGTGCCGGAAAAAATGCTCCGTCATGAACGCGCGGTAGCTCTGCGCGTGCCCCGGCGGCAGGCCGACGTATTCGTCGAGGTTGAACGTGGTGACCTTGGAAAAATCCAACCCGTCTTCGCGATGCATCCGAATGAGTTCGCGATACGTGCCGAGCGGCGTGCTGCCGGTCGCGAGGCCGAGCACGCAATCCGGTTTCCTCCGCACGAGCTTCGCGATGATCTGCGCGGCGATGAGGCTGCCGGCTTCGGGCGTGGGTTGGATGATGATTTCCATGTTTGCAAAAATGCGCTCGCGCGTGCGCTACCTCCCAAGCTGCCGCCGCAGTCTTGCGGACACATCGTCGCGAAAGCGGTCGATCGCGCCGGTCACGTATTCGACGATGTCGAGCGAGTCGTCGTGCGCGAGCGGCGTGAGATCCATCGCAAAGGCGAGCGCGTCGCTGCGGTCCACGCCGTGGCTTTGGAAAAAAGCGGCGTTCGCGCGGCGGCGGCCGAGCACCGCGAGGTCATAGCGTTTTCCCCCGGCGATTTGGCTGTCGAAGATTCCGTTCAGCGCGGCCGCGAGGCTGTCGTGGCCGCTTACGTCGTGGGTGATTTTTTCCGCATCGCCCAGCCAGTCGAGGTCGCGCCACACCTCGCAGCCATGCACCGCGCGCGGCCGCTGCTCGCGCGGCAGGTCGCGGATCGCCTGGATCACCGGCACCACGACGGCGATGTGCGTGTCGTGCTTGTCCGCCGGGTTGTGCGTGTACACGACGCGCGGCTGCGTCGCCGCGAGGATCGCCCGCAAGTCCTCGCGCACCCGCGAATCCGCCGCGTCCTTCGCCACCACGCTCGGGTAATCGAGCTGCACCATCGCGCCGTAGCGCCCCACGATCGCCGCCTGCCGCTGCTCCTCGCGCCGCGCCGCCGTCATTTCCCCGTCGGTAAAATCCGCATACGCCCCGGTGCGCGCGCTCCCGCTGCCATTCGTGCACGTCACGCCGCCGAACCACTCGGTCGCACTGTGAAAACATGCGCGGATGCCGTGGAAGGCCATGAACTCGAGGTCATCCTGATGCGCGCCGATGCCGAGATGCGTGGTGCGCGCGAGCGCATCGGCGGCGGGCAGTCCGTCGGGGATGAAGATGTCCGCAGAGGGGAGATGAAATTGCATCCGGGATCGCGCTTAAAAAATCGAGGCATCGAGGATCGCCAGCACATCATCCAAAACCTCCCCGGGCACCTGCTCGATGAATTTCACGCGGCGCGATTTGAAATCGAGCGACTTCACCTGCTCGCACATCACGAAACCGCTGAGCGACGTGCGGCCCGCAACGGAAACATGAAACGGCACGGCGCGATCCGTGTTGGTGAGCGGGCAGCAGATGGCCATGCCCGTGCCGCGATTGAAGGCGTCCTTGCTCACCACCAGCGCCGGACGCCGCCCGCGCTGTTCGTGGCCGGCCTGCGGATCAAAATTCAACGCCACCAAGTCGCCCTGCCGCGGAACGTATGCCGCCACTACCAGACCTCCTTGCCGGATGCGACCCAGCCAAATTCCTCCGCCTTGTATTTTCGCGGCATGGCCGCCACGAGATCCTCAATGCGATGCCGTCCCCGTTTTTTTCGACTCGGCTTCGCGGCGGTGAGCACGATGGCGTTGCGCTTTGCGTCCAGCACGAGCTGGATTTGCGCGCTTTGCTTCAGCCCGAGCGCATTCAGGAGCGGTTTCGGCAGGCGGATGCCCTGGCTGTTGCCCCATTTTTGCAACGTCGTGATCATGGATTGCGGTATAGCCCACGGCTAGCCATGCGCAAGGGCGCAGTCACCGTGAAGGCAATCATCTCCGCAGCGCGGGCAGCCCGCCTCTTGAAAACCGCTGATTTAATCGTCGCCACAGAGGCCGAGAACCATGAGTGGAGGATTTTTGACCGCGAAAAGGACGAAAGTGACGAAAAGCACGCGTCCTTGCGGCGGGTGGCCACGCGACCGGGCACGCCGGAGACAAAGAACCCCGCAGGGCGGCGCATGACTATGACACGCGCGCCCTGCGGGGCATGGTTGGTTCCGGCCGCCGATTAGCGGCGCAGGGTGGTGATGAGTTCGTCCAGCTTGCTCAGGACGGACTGCATCTGCGCCTGATCATAGTAGGGGTCCGCGCCCGCGTTCAGCGTGGGCACACTGTTGCTATTGCTGCTCGTCCCGCTGAGAGCGGTGGCGACGGCGGAATCCACCGCCGCCATCGTCGCGCGCGTCTGCGTATCCGCATTCAGTGCGCCGAGCTGCGCGCGCACTCCGGCGAATCTGACGGTGCAGACGAATGGTTCGCCCGGCATCAGCAAGCGGAGCCGCCCCCAGCCAGCGCACGCCCGAGTCCCAGCGGAGGCCGGTATCGTAATGTGGCAATGCCGGGTTTGGCTCCTGGATGTGTTTCATGTTTGTTGTGTTCTGTCTTCAAAGCATCGGGCACTCGCCCGATGCGCCTCCCGATCATAGGAGATCCCGTGTCAACCCCGCCGCAAACTTTCCCGCAGAGCCAACACCCGCGTGGCCAAACCCTCTCAGGAAGGCAGCAAAGCAAAAAAACACCGGCAACCATCCGCTTTTCCTGCCTTCCTGCCTTCCTAAGAACTTCTTTCCGATGCGGCGTCCACCCCACGGGATAGGCAGACATAAAATGCCCCCAGAGCCGTCGAAGAAGCGGATTATCCGCGCGCCAATCCCGAAAATCCGGTGGCAGATTTCCGAAATCGGCCCGCGGATTCCGGAAATCCGGTGACTGATTTCCGAAATCAGCCCGCGGATTTCGGAAATCCGGTGACTGATTTCCGAAATCGGCCCGCGGATTTCGGAAATCCGGTGGCTGATTTCCGGGATTGGCCCGCGGATTTCGGAAGTCCGTTGGTGGATTTCCGGGCTCGGCCCGCGGAGCAGGGAAGCATCGGCGCGACCCAGGTTTCCAGGCTTGGCCCGCGGAGCAGGGGAGAATGGGCGCGGAGACAGCCTCCGCGGGCTGCACCTAGCCAGTGCCAACCAAGGCCATCGGAGTGAAAAATAAGCGCGCCCATCGGTCTATCCCGTTTTGGGCCAGCCGGGGGACCAATGCCGACCCGCCCCGGCGACCCACTCCGCCTTGAAACCGGCCTTGACACTGTCCGCCCGACCCCGAAGAATCCTCCCATGAAACCCCCACCGGGAACTAGACCGACAAAAACCGTCTCGCCAGTCGGTCCAATCATATGTTAGCCGTTGCTCGCGCACACTGAAACCGATTCCAATATGGACACTGAACAGAACCCGCCAAGCCCCACAGATTCCCCGAAACCATTCTCATGGCTACCGCTCACTAGAAACGGAAAGGTTGTTTTCGGCGTTTTGCTTCTCGCGACGTTTTGGCAGGCGGACCCTGGTTTTTTCTGGGGCCTTTACACCACCATATTCGCCTTCTTCTTCATCACGGG
>JBBQJR010000045.1:0-12964 GCA_038326125.1 Chthoniobacterales bacterium | reverse complement strand
CCCAGTACGTGCCGTAGTAGCCCGGCACGACGAGGCGCAGCGGGAAGCCGTTCAGCCACGGCAGCGGCTCGCCATTCATCTCATACGCGAGCAGGATGTCCGGATCGAGCGCCTGCTCCACGTCGAGCGCCTTCACGAAATCGGGCACCTTCGGAGCGGGCGGCGTGTCGAGGCCGTTGAAAATCACCTGCTTCGCATCCGCCGCGAGTCCCGCTTTTTCCAGCACGTCCTTCAATCGCACGCCCTTCCACTTTGCGTTGCCCATCGCGCCATTTGCGAGCTGACCGCCGGGCACGCGCGGGTGGAAAAATCCGCGACTATTGCCACTGCACTGGTTCACTGCGGTGACCTCGATCGGCTCAAACTGCGTGCGCAATTCCTCCACGCTCAGCTTCAGCGGCGACTTCACTTTGCCGAGCACCTGCACGCGGAACGCATCGGGCATGAGCAGCTCGCGCGCGGGCGGCGCACCCGCGAGATGATAGCGGACGAAGAACGCATCGTTCGGCGTGATCGCGCCGTCGTTGAAAACCGCGAAGGGCGTCTCGAGTTGCGGCGGTCGCGACGTGAGCCGGATGAGCGCGCGCTTCTGCGGATACCGCACGAGTTCGCGCTCGCCGTTCTCAAAGGGCAGCGTGATTTTTTCATCCTCCGCCGCGCGCAAACCGGCGGGCAGCGCGACCGCCGCGAGCGCGGCGCGGCGGAGAAAAGTGCGACGCGGAATGGCGGAGGCGCGGGGAGCATTCATGCGTGAGAAAATTATGCATCACCCTCGCCGATGCAATCCGCGCGTGCTGTGAGCGCCATCTGTCGAGCGCAGCGTCATCGTCACCTCGAGTCCGCACGGCTGCGCATTTTTCACGGCGACACTGCCGCCGCAGGCTTCCACGCAGCTTTTCACGATGGCGAGGCCGAGGCCGGTGCCGCCGCCTTCGCGCGTGCGCGCGGTTTCCGGGCGGTAAAATGGATCGAAGAGGCGGTGGAGAAATTCCGGCGGCACGCCGGGGCCGCGATCGGAAATCGCGATGCAAATATCGTCGCCGCGCGTGCTCGCCGCGATCGTGATCGGGCCGGCACCGCCGGCATAGCGCACGGCGTTGCGCAGGATATTCGCGAGCGCGCGGGCGAGCAAATCCGGATCGGCGAGCACGCTCACGCCAGCCTCCACCTGCACCACGATGCCGGAATTTTCCAACGCCTCGCGCGCGATGACGCGGGCGCACAGCGCGGCGAGCGGCACGGGATTCAGCGCGAGGTCCTTCGCGCGCAGCCCGGCTTTCGTGAAGGACAACAGTTCGTTCACGAGCGCGGACATGTGGCGGACCTCGTCGCGCACGTCGTCCACGTACGCGCGCTGCGCGGCATCGGCGCGCTGCTCGAGGATGCCGAGCGCCATTTCCATGCGCGCGAGCGGCGAACACAATTCGTGCGCGATGTCGCCGAGGAAACGCTTTTGCCCGGTGACATATTCGCCGAGGCGGTCGGCCATGTGGTTGAGCGATTCGCCGAGGCGGCCGAGTTCGTCGCGGCGCGCCGTATCCACGCGCGTGCCAAACTGCCCCTGCGCCATCTGGCCCGCCGCGCCGGTCATCTGCGCGATGCTGCGGGTGATGCCGCGCACAAACGGCAGCCACAGCAGCACCGAACAGGCGAGCACGCCCGCGCCGACCCACAGCCACGGCGTGATGTCGAGCAGCAGCCCGCCCGCGGCGAGCGAAGGTACAACCATCAGCAGCGTGGAAGGCGCGACGGGGCGGCCCGCTTCGTCGAGCAAAAGCACGCGCACCCCGATCCAGTACACCGGCGGCTGACCGGCGTGCAGGATGAATTTTGGGAATCCGATTTGTCCCGTCAGTCCCGGCAAGGGCGGTCCGTCGCGCGGCGGCAGGTTTGGAAAAAACGGGCGCCCTTCGCCCTGCGGTAATTCGCGGTCCGGCGCGAGCGACCCGGCGTCGCGCGACGGTTCGCCATTCGGACCAAGCCGCGGCAGAGGCATGCGCTGCGGCTGACCTTGCGGACCGTCGGCGCGCGGCAACGGACCGTCGGGCGGGAATGGCGCATCCCGAATTTCGCCCTCGGGATTTTCGCGCGACCCGCGCGGCAGCGGCAGCGGCGGACGCGCACGATCGCCCGAGCCCTCGGTGAGTTTGGCGAGAACTTTTGCGGGCGGATCGGGAATCGTCCCCGCGAGGACCACACCGTCATTTCGCACCGCGGCGATCTGCACATGGTATGCGTCGCCGACGCGCTGGAGAATGTCCGGCCACGCGGTGCGCGCGCGACCGTTCATGTCGCCGACGATGAGGCTGCTCATCGCCTGGATGCGCTCGCCGGATCGCCCCGCGAGCAGCGAATCGAGCCCGAACCGAAACTGCCCCTGCGCGACGAACGCGCCGACGACCGCGAAGAAAACGAGGTTCAGAAAAAAGCACGCGAGGATTTTCGCGGAGAGCGGACGGGACACGCGCGCGGGCTTCGCCGCGACGCTCGCACCCGGGCGCGGATCAGCGGGCGTCATCGTTCGTCATCGGGATTCACCATCATGTAGCCCGCGGCGCGGACGGTGCGGATGAGGCGCGGGTGCTTCGCGTCGTCGCCGAGTTTTTTCCGCAGCGCGGAAATGTGGACATCAATCGAGCGATCGAAAACGTCGTAATTCCGATCGCGAATGTCCTCGATGAGCGCCTCGCGGCTCTTCACACGGCCGCGCGCGCGGGCGAGCGCGAGCAGCAGATCGTATTCGACGGGCGTGAGCGCGAGCAGTTCGTCTCCGACGACGACGGCATGCGCCCCGGTGTTGATCCGGATCGGGCCGACGACGATTTCCGCCTCGGCTTCCCCGGGCATCGCGCTCGCGCGGGTGCGGCGCGTGACGGCGCGCAGCCGCGCGAGGAGTTCGCGCGTGGAAAAAGTTTTCGGCAGATAATCGTCTGCGCCAATTTCGAGGCCGACGATGCGATCCGCCTCGTCGCCGCGCGCGGTGAGCATGAGCACGGGCACGTCGCATTTCCGGCGAATCGCCTTCAGCACTTCAAAGCCATCCATGCCCGGCAGCATGAGGTCGAGAATGACCGCGTGCCACGGTTCCGCGGTTCCTTTTTCCACGCCCTCCGGCCCGGTGTGCACGGCCTCGACCGTGTAGCCGAGCGGCGAAAGATAATCGCCGATGAGGCGGCAGAGCTTGCGGTCGTCATCAATGACGAGGAGGCGCGGGCGCGGGGTGTCTGGGGCCGGATGCATGGCGGAAATCCGAAGCATGGGCGAAAGGATGAATGCGATGGACGACTTTTACACGGCCTTTACACTTTCGCGCATTCGCTCGGACACGACCTTGACAGTAGAAGAGCACGCTCCGCGATAACGCCACTCCGGCGCGACAAAAAACTCGCAACCCCGAACGACCAGCACCATGAAAAAACAAAACATCATCCTCGCGCTTTCGATGAGCGCATTCACCAGCGTCCTCTGCGCGCAGCAGGGCAAACCACCGGGCGGCGGCCCGGGCGGTCCCGGCGGCCCCGGCGGTCCCGGCGGACCGAGCGGACCCGATGGTCCCGGCGGCAAGCGTCCCGTCCCGCCGATCATCGCGGCGCTGGATCTGAACAAGGACGGAACGATCGACGCGGACGAAATCTCGAAGGCGCCGCAATCGCTCCTCAAGCTCGATAAAAACGGTGACGGCAAATTGACCGAAGACGAGTACCGGCCGAAGCGACCCGGCGGACCGGGCGGACCGGGTGGACCGGGCGGACCGGGTGGACCGGATGGCGGCGGTCAAGGTGGGCCCGGCGACGGAAAAAAACCGGGCGGCAAAAACGGACCCGGCGGCGGCCAAGGCAAACCGCAAGGTGCTCCGAAAGGCGGACCTGACGGACCCGGCGGACCTGACGGACCCGGCGGACCGCAGGGGGGGCCGGGCGGACCACGGCCGGTGCCGCCGATCATCGCGGCGCTCGATCTGAATAAGGACGGCGTGATTGATGCGGACGAAATCTCGAAAGCGTCCGAATCCCTCAAGACGCTCGACAAAAACAACGACGGCAAACTGACGCCCGATGAACTCCATCCGCCGCGTCCCGAAGGATCGGACGGCCCCGGCGGCCCCGGCGGTCCGGGCGGCGGCAAGGGTGGCAAGGACGCACCGCCCGCGCAATAATCGTTGCCCCACGGCGCGGAGAGCAGCGTGCGCAGTCACGCTGCTCCCGCGTTTTTCGGAAAGCCCCGCAACACTGCGACTGGCAGGACAAATTGCACCCGAATGCCATCCCGCCTCCCCACTTTCGCCTTCTTCGCGGGTGCAGCTTGCGCCCACGCAGATCCGATTCTCCGCTCGTGGTTCACCCAGAACGCGACCGCGAAAGTCAGACGGGCATGAAGCGAAAACCGCCGCGCAGTTTTCCAAACCCGCGCAGGTGGGTGGCCGCGCTTTTGGTGTTCGTATTCCTCTGCTGCAGCGCGGGGGCGGTCGTCTTGGAAGTTGCCTTCCGCCCGGTTTTCCACGGCGAGACGTTGCGGCTCGATTCGCTGCGCTACGAAAATGCGGCGTGCGAGACGCTGTCGTTCACGCGCGTGAGCGGCCTGCTCAGCGGCTTCGCGCTCGAGCGGGAGGATGGCGTGTGGTTTGAAATGCCGAAGACGCACGCGTGGATCGATGCCGCGAAAAGCCGCACCTCGCTGCGACTCGACGGCGTGCCCGAGGGGAAATATCGCGCGCTCCGCTTTTCCCTCGGCCCGGATGCGGCGGCGAATGCGCGCGATCCCGCGAAACTCCCCGCCGATCATCCGCTGAACGCGAACCTCAACGGCCTGCATTGGAACTGGCAGGGCGGTTAACGTCGCGCGCACCGCGCCGTACATGCACGACGGCCGCTTCGCCACGCTCGAGGAAGTCGTCGCGCACTACAGCACCGGCGTGACCCGCAGCCCCACGCTCGATCCGAATCTCGCGAAGCATCCCGACGGCGGCCTGCACCTCAACGCCGCGGATCAGCGCGCGCTCGTCGCCTTTTTGAAAACGCTGACTGAAGAGTGAGGCGAGCGGACGCCCCGGATCACTTTTCCGCCGGTGCGGCCCCGACGGCGCGCGCCACTTCATCGAGCAGCGGCGCGTCCATTTCCACAAGGTGCCCGCGCGCAGGGAAGCGACCATCCTGCACATCGGCCACGTATTCGCGAAAGGCGGCGATGCGCTCCTGCTGCAGGCGGCGATGTTCCGCGGCGAAATTCCGGTACGCCTTCGCGTGCCGCGGCGGGCGCTCGTCGTAGTCGCCGAGGATGTCGTCGGAAAAAAGAAACTGCGTGTCGCAGCCGGTGCCCGAGCCGAGCGACATGAGGATCATTTTCGTCTGTGACGAAAGAAAGCGCGCGAGATTGTGCGGCACGACTTCGAGTTCCGCCGCGTACGCGCCGGCGCCCTCGAGTTCCTTCATGCGGCGATGAAGTTCCTTTGCCTCTGCGACCGTGCGGCCCATCGCGCGCCAGCCCGTCCACGTGACATGCCGCGGCACGAGTCCGAGATGCCCGACGACCGGAATCCCCTCGCGCGCCATCGCCTCGATGATGAACGGACTCGCCGAGCAATACACGCTGCTCGCGCCGATTTCGAGCGCGCGGAACGCGACGCGAATCGCCTCCTCCGGCGACGCGAGTCCGTGCGGCGTGGCTGCCGAGAGAAAGCTGCGCGGTGCGGCGGCGACGAGCGCGGGCAGACGCGACTGCGCCTCCGGGCTGTCGAAGCTGCAGCTCATCAAATCCACGCCCGCCTCCTCCGCGGCGGCGGCTTCCTCGGGGGATTTCACGTGGATGTGCGTGAGGCAGCGCTGGCCCTTGAGCTGGCGGAGATCGAAGACGGTGTACTTTTTGCGAGGACGGAGCATGAGGCGAAGCGTGGGTGAAAGTGGCGCGCAACGAAATGCGCGAGCGCATCGTTAGCAGGACGGAAATTCCAAACTCATCGGCAAATTCTCCCCGCGCCGCGCCGCGCAGAAAGTGTCACGAAAGTCGGTGGAGAGATTTTCTGAACCGCAGATGAACACGGATGAACGCAGATGACGGCCGAGACATCTGCATTCATTTGCGTTCATCTGCGGTTTCGAATTCGGAGCCGCGCACTTTTGATGCACCCTTTCAAAGCGGCAGCAAAAGCTGATCGCCATCCGGGGCCACGAGCGTGGACACGCCGATGCCGAGGAGCCGGAGCGGGCTTTTCACGAGGCGGTCCCGCGCGAGGAGAAATTGCGCGAGCCAGCAAAGTTTCGCGGCACTCGTCACCGGATCCTCCAGCCGCACCTGCCGCGTGAGTGTGGTGAAATCGCTGTAGCGCACTTTCACCTGCACCGTCAGCGCGCCGAGCCCGTGTTTTTCGAGTGATTGCGCGACATCCGCGGCCATCTCGCGCAACGCCGCGCGCAGCGTGGGCCGGTCGTCCGTGTCATTCAGAAAGGTATTCTCCGCGCTGATGCTTTTGCGCTCGTCGCTCGTGTCCACCTCGCGATCGTCCTCGCCGAAGGCGCGCCGCCGCAGGCTCTCCGCCAACGATCCCACGATGCCGTGCAGATCGATTTTCGTGGTTTGCAAATCGCCGATCGTCACGAGTCCGCGCGCCTCCAGCGTCTGCGCGGTGACTGGGCCGACGCCGTGAACCGAGCGCACCGGCAGCGGCTTGAGAAAATCAATTTTGTCGCGCTCAAGAATCAGCGTGAGGCCGTCCGGCTTTTGAAAATCGCTGCCCAGCTTTGCCAGAAATTTGTTCGCCGCCACGCCGATGCTCGCGGTGAGATTCCGATCCGCGGCGATGCGCCGTTTGATTTCCGCCGCCACCGGCAGCGCAGCCTCCAGCGCGGCGTCCGCATTTTCTCTCGCGGAAAAAGACGCGCTGAGATCGAGATACGCCTCGTCCACCGAGACCTTCTCGATCACCGGCGTGAAGCTGCGCAGGATCTCCATGAGGTGCGCCGACTCCGCGCGATACACCTCCATCCGCGGGCGCACGAAAATCCCGTGCGGACACAATTTCCCCGCCGTCCGCGACGGCATCGCGGAGCGGACTTTGAACTTCCGCGCCTCGTAACTCGCCGCGCACACCACGCCGCGCCGGTCCGGCGGCGAGCCCACGATGAGCGGCTTCCCGCGATATTCGGGATGATCGCGCTGCTCGACCGACGCGAAGAACGCATCCATGTCCACATGCAGAATGACGCGCCGGTTCGCGGTCATCCGGTGTGGGCGATCAAGGTTGCGGGACGCATTTCGGAATCACGAACGGCGATTGAGCAGCGCGTTACAACGAATTTGCGCGCGGACGAATTGCGGACGCGAAATTCCGCCGTCGCGAACTGCATCCACTAAACTGCGAGAAGGTCGCGCATCCCGCGCGTGAGAAGGTCGTCCACCGCGTCGGCACAGTTCGCCATGCTCACCTCGTAGCCCCCTTTCGGATATTCGGCCCTCACCGGCACATACCACGGCCCGCCGTCACCGTACGCCGCCGTCGCGACGAAACGTCCCGCGCCGATTTGCTGCGCGCGAAGCTGATATTCCACGAAGCATTCCGCGGGCAGATGCAGCAGCGAAACGCCGTTCACATGCAGCGCGCTCAGCACGATCGGCGTGCGCTTTTCCACGCGCTGCATCCAGCCGAGCGTCATCGCCGGGCGGATGCGATTCGCCGGAATATTTTTACTGTCCGCAAGCATCGCGCGCATTTTCTCCCCGGTGAAAACCGGATTCGTCGCCGGCAATATCTCGTGCGTCTTCCACGACACGTTCGTGATCGGCGCAGACACCAGCGATTTTTCCGACGCGACGATGCCCTCGTAAATGCGCCGCGTGAGCCGCACGCGCGCCTCGGGCGATCCGTCGTTGTATTTTCCCGCGGCGATATTTCCCGCGCAGCCGGTAAAATAGATATGCGCGCAGCCCGGCTCCTCCGCCTGCCGCTGCACGCGCGCGAGCCCGGGAAAATCGCAGCTCACGTGCCCCTTGCCGTAGTGGCTCATCGGGTGCGTCGCGTAGTAATGGCACGCCGCAATTTTTTCCACGCCATCGTAAAATGCGACGGTCTTTAGCATCGGATCGATCAGCCCCTCGGGCAGCGCGATCAATTCCGCATCGACGCAGGCGCTCCCGCGCATTTTACGCACCTTGCCGTCCGGCCCGAGCGCGACGCGGCGATTCCCCGCAACCTCCTGCACCGGCGCCTCACCAAATGCGACCTGCGTCAGCGGGCGCGCGAGCGGCAGCGCGGCTTTCATCGCGTCACGCGCGCGGCCGAGGCACGTGCGGAAAAATCCCACGTCCACCACGCGAAGCCCGGCCTGCTGCTCCGCGATGAGCTTCTCCGCGTGCAGGCAGACGAATGGCGCATCGTGCTGATGCACGCACTGCACCGCGACGCGCTCCGGCGTCGTGCCCGCGGCCTCCGCCAGCGCCGTGCGCCACGCGACATGCGCGTCGTTCAAAATCCCCGTCCAGTCCACCGCGCAAATCACGATCGGCTTCTCCGCGCCGAGCAGCACAAATCCAATCGCCTCCAGCGACGAGTCCGCATCCACCATCGGCGTGATCCACCCGCCGCACAGCGGATGCCCGACCGGCGGCGTGACATCGAAACGGAACGTGGCGATGCGCAGCTTCGGCGAGTCCGCGCCATCAGTGAATGGCGCGAGCGTCGCGGCTCCGGCGGCGATGGAGGTTCCGAGAAACTGGCGGCGGGTGATCGGTGCTTTCATAACGTCCTTTGGAAACAATTGAACTGTGCGCAAAGCGCATGCCGATCGGAGGCGCGCTCGGGAAAGCGCGGACGCGAGCTTCCGCCCTCGCCTACTCTCACGCAGCGCGTTTTCATTTCAGCTCCTCGATAAAGGTCAGCAAATCCGCCATCGCCTGCACGTCCATCCCAGCTTCGATGCCCTCGGGCATAAGGCTCACGCCCGAGGAACTGCTGCCCTTGATCTGCGCGCGCGGAATCGTCTGCTCCGCGCCGCCGATCATTTTCAAAGTGAGCCCGCTCGCGTCGTCCTTCGCGATGAGGCCGATGAACGACTGCCCGTCCTTCGTCTCGACGGTGTACGCGATGAACTGCGGCGCGATTTCCTTGTTCGGATCGAGGATCGCGGTGAGCAACCCGTCGCGGCCCTTCGTCTTCACCGTGATCAAATCCGGCCCGACCTGCATCCCCTGCCCGTCCGCGCGATGGCACGTCACGCAGCGCTGCGCGAACACCTGCCGCCCGCGCGCCGCGTCGCCCTTCAATGTGATCGCACCCTTGAATTTTTCGATCACCGATTCGCGCGACGGCGGCTTGAGTTCCGCGAGCACCTTGTCCGCGAGCGCGGCGACGGACGGATCCTTGTATTTGAAGAGCGCCTGCGCATCCGACGCGGCGAGTTCGCCCGCGGCGATCTTCTTCGCCTCGATGGCGTTCAGCAAAGCGACCGCGCGCTCCGGTCGCGCAAGCATCACAGCGAATGCAGCGGTGCGTGTCTTCCCCTGAAAATCCGGCCAGTGTGCGATGAGCGCATCCGTCGTTTCGCTGCCGCTGAACTGCCCGAGCGCGGCGACGCTCGCGGACTGCACGGCCTCGGGCTGCGATTTTTCCAGGCACGCGAGCAGCGCGGGCACGGCCTGCTTCGGCGCGTCGAGACTCACGAGTTGGATCGCCTCAATGCGGGCGGACTCTGTCGCCTTTGCGTCGCGCACGGTGTCTGCGGCCTTCGCGAACACCCCGGCAAGTTTGTTGTCCGAGTCCGCCTTCGCCATCGTCGAGCCTGCGCGCTTCAGCCCCTCGGCGAATGCGCGAATCATCGGCGCGGAGACTTCGCCCTCGAGGAGTTGATGCAGCGTCGCCGCGATTTCCTTCGCCTCGTTCTTCGCGCCAATCACCTGCACGAGCTTGCGGAGAAAATCTTTCCCCGCGGCGGATGCGGAAAATTTTGGATCCCGTCCGAGCGCGTAGAAAAGTGTTCCCGTGACCGCGGGCGGCGCGCTGAGCACGGCGGCTTCGATCCAGGAGTTGCCCGCGTCGTGACGGACGATGTCGAGCAGCGGCGTGATCGCATCGCCACGGAATTGCCCGGCAGTGAGCGCTGCTTGGAAGCGGACCCGCACCTCCGCATCGGCCCCGCAGCGCAGCACACCAGTCCAGATCTCCGCGCTCGGCGCAGAGTTCCAATTCAACTTTTCCGCGAGCCTCAGCGCGTGCTCGCGCACCGACGCGTTGTGGTCCGCCATTGCCTTGAGCACGACCTTTTCGCTCAGCGCGCCAAGGCCGTCGAGCGCACCGAGCGCGTGCAATTTCGCGACGGGACTCGGCGATTCGCTCACGAGCTTTTCGAGCAGCGGCACGGCGGACTGGTCCTGCTTTTCGTAGAGCAGGCGCGCGGCGGTGTCGCGATGCCAGCCGTTCGGATGCTCGAGCGTTTGCACGAGTTCGGCGGTGCCCATTTCTGCGAGCGACTTGCCGCCAGGGGTGGCGGCGGTCCCGATGCGGCGCTGCCAGTCCGCGCGATCCGGTTCGAGGCGGTAGATTCTGCCGCGGTCGCTTCCGCTGTTCAGATCGAGGTGCTTCTTGATCTCGTCAGGGATGCTCCACGGGTGCTCGATGACTTCGCGATACATGTCGATCACATGCAGACAGCCGTCGGGCGCGTTGGCAAAATTCACCACGCGCACCCATGTGTCCTTGCTCGCGGCGAACTCGAAATTTTGTTCGTCGTCCGGCCGCCTGCCGATGAGCGACACGCCGTCGGCGTAGATTTTTTTGCGATGCACGAGCTGGCCGCCAGCGTCGCCGGTGAAGGTGTTGTTTTTGAAATCATCGCCATACGCATCGCCGCGATAGACGGTCGTGCCGGTCGCGCCGGTGAAGTATCCGCTCACGCGTCCGCCGCCCTCGACCATTCCCTTCACCACGCCCGCGATGCGCCAGCGCGTACGCACGATGCGCCACGGTTCGTCGGGGCTGATGCGATAGACTTCCGCCGCACCGCCGTCCGCGGCGATGCTCTGGCGCGGATTCGGCATCGAGAAGAACGGGTTCCTCGCGGCATAGCGGCTGTCGTACACGAAATACTGGAGGTGGTCGGAATTGCTGCACGCGAACTTGCGCCCGTAGTTGTCGAAGCTCATGCCGTACTGCGCGCCGCCCGCTTCGAGGCCGAATTCGTACGTGTGCGGGTCGAACCAGAAATCTTTTCCGCCAAGTTCGACACCCTTGAGGTCGGGCCGCTTCAGGCACGTGACCACGCCGCGGTTTCCGCCACCGGCCTGGATGTGGATTCGGTTGTCGAGGCCCCACTGCGGGCAGTTCGCGAGGCCCTGCACGTTGAGCAATTTCAGTCCGCTGCCGAAGCCGGTGAAGACGACTTCGCGCACGTCCGCTTTGCCCGCGCCGGTCGTGTCTTTGAAAAAATAAACATCCGGCGTGGCGATGACGTAGATGCCGCCATTCGCGCAGATGATGCCCGTGGGCCACGGCAAATTGTCCGCGAAGACCGTGCTCGTTTCGTAAAATCCGTCGCCGTCCTTGTCCTCCAGCATCGAGACGCGGCCGAGGTGCGGCGTCACGTCGCGCAACTCGGAATAATCAATCATCTCGACGACAAACATGCGCCCGCGCTCGTCAAACGACACCGCGATCGGGCTGCGCACCTGCGGCTCGTGCGCCGCGAGTTTCAGGCGAAAACCCGGCTTCACTTTCCAAGTGGCGACCGCGTCCTTCGGCTCGACGGCGGGATAGCGGGGCAGGTCTTTCGCCGCGTCCACTTCGACCGTCCCTTTCGTCGCGCCATACGATTTTGAGTAGGTGCTGCGCGAGGGGATCGGATCGGCTGAGTTTGCAAATGCGGCGGCGAAAAATGCAGCGGCGCACAGCGCGCTGGAAATGTGGCGGCAGCGACGGCGAGAGGGACTTGTGATGAGTTTCATCTGGGGATGGGAGATCAAAGCCGGGCGCACGGTGCTTCTTTGAAATGCACTGACGCCGCACACTGCGTGCCCATTTGAATCTCGCGAAATCAGTGGACGCTTCAGGCGCGGCAAATGTGGGGCCGACGATTCGTCGGCTAAAAAGCGCGGAAGCAGAAGAGATTTGCAAAGTCGCGCTGCGCCCGTGCCTGAAGCCGTGCGGTTTCACGCCGGGAGTCGCGCGAGCATCGGGTGGCAAGCCGGGGACACCACTGCAAAATTCCACGCGCCGCTCCTGCCCGCGCGCGCGGTGCCGACGTTTCGTCGGCGCTACATGCTCACCGCGCTTTCCTTTTGAAAAGCCGCGCGGATGCTCCACTCTCCCGCACACATGTTTCCTACGCTCGCCCTCCGCATCCTCCGCACCACCGACCTGCGGCTGCTTGGAAAGTTCATGTGGAATTTCGGCGTGAAGGGCCTGCTTTCCGTCGAGAAGTTCAAGCGCCGCATCAAGCGCGGCGAATATTTTCCGCCCTTCCTCTACCTCTCGATTTTGAACTCTTGCAACCTGCGCTGTCAGGGCTGCTGGGTGGACGTCGAGGCCGAGCGCACGGAGATCGACCTCGACACGCTCAACCGCACCATCACCGACGCGAAGGCGCACGGGAACGCGTTCTTCGGCATCCTCGGCGGCGAGCCGTTCATGCACCCGGAACTGCTCGACCTCCTCGCGGCGCATCCCGACTGCTACTTTCAGGTCTTCACGAACGGCCAGTTCATCACGGAGAAAATCGCGAAGCGCCTGCGGCAGATCGGCAACGCCACGCCGCTCGTGAGCATCGAGGGCCGCGAGGTCGTGAGCGACGAGCGGCGCGGAAAAAAGGAAGTCTTCACGCGCACCATGCGCGGCCTGCAAAACTGCCTGCGCGAACGCATCCTCACCGGCGTCGCCACGAGCGTGTGCCAGACGAACATTGACGAACTCTGCACCGAGGAATGGCTGCGCGAGCTGATCAAAATCGGCGCGCACTACGTGTGGTATCACACCTACCGCCCCGTC
>JBBQJR010000044.1:0-12984 GCA_038326125.1 Chthoniobacterales bacterium | reverse complement strand
TGCCGCAGCCATGATTTGCCACCGGCGAAATGCACGGCGCAGAGCGAGAGGCCGATGACTTCGGCGGCGAGCGCCCACTGCGCGAGACGCCAGTCGGGCGTGGCCTCGAGCACGAGTCGCGTGGGCAGGAGGCACGCGGCGAGCAGCGCGGCGAGGAAAATGGGCGCGCGGCGCGGTGTGCCGGGCGCGGGTGCGGGCCGCGTGATCCAGCATTCCCACAGCAAAAAGAGCGACAGGGCCGGGACGGTCCAGCCGTAGGCGTACTGCGGATTGGAGGACCACACTGCACTGAGCCGCCAGACGAGATCGCCCCAGAGAAAGAGAAAGGTGAGGATGGAGATCCAGAGAAATCCCCGCCAGCGATGGTTCATTGCGCGGAGATTTTCACACAATCGCGGCCTGACCAAGGCAAACCTTGCGGTCGCGTGTCCCCGTGTCGGCCGAGGCTGGTCACCGTGGGAGAAGGCGGACCGTGGGCCGCGCAGACCGAGGCTGCATCAACCAATTTTTATCATGGCCCGCCGCTCCCCGAATATGCCGCACCTACCTCTTGGAACATTTTTACCCGCGGGGAGCGGGGGTTCCCGACTCAGGACTAAAAGTAAAATTATTCTTGCCGATCCGCTCTGGAGGTCGCTAATTTCAAATTAACTTTATGCGTTCCCCATCCAGCCGTCCCCTCCTCGCCACGATTGCCCTCGCCGTTTTCTCCCTTTCCTCGGCGCTGCTGTCGCCTCTCGCCCACGCGAATCTGGTCAACAATGGCGGCTTTGAAGACGGTGCGACCGTCCCACATCCAGGCTTCGGTGGCGGAACCGCGATCGGTGGCGGTGACGCTGATCTGACCAACGGCAATCTCAATGGCTGGGAGGTCGGGCCTTCGACCAATGCCCCGAACGTCCTCGCCACGAACCAGAATATCTATTACGCGACGGGTTCCAACGGAGACCCGACGTCGGCCCTCAGCGGCCCCCACAGCGGCGACCTCGCGGCGGTGTTCCCGAATTTTCCGCAATACGACGGCTACATTTCACAGGCAGCAACGGGGGTTGTCGGCGGCTACCTTTACAAAATCAGCTTCTGGCTCGCCAATCAGATCGGCGACAATGCGAATAACTATATGAACGTCAACTTCGGCGGAACCATCTCGCCGGGGGGCGGGCCGATCACCGGCGGAAACACGCTCACAGGGGGAAGTCCCGCACTGCCCGGCGCGATTCCGGTGCCGACGGACTGGACGTACTACGAGTTCATCGAGGGCGCGCCGACAAACAACGCACGTCTCTCCTTCATCGGCGGAAATGCTGCCGCGGGCACTTTGATCGACGACGTGAACGTGGAGCTTTACGCGGTGCCGGAAGTGAATTCCTTCGGATTGGCGATGGGCTTGGGCTTGCTCGCACTCGGCACGATGAGCCGCGTGCGCCGCAGGGCGTGCGTGACCGCCTAGCCCCACGCTAGGGCGGGCCACGTTTGGCACGCCGGAAATTTTCGGGCGGGGTTGCTTTTTATCGGCATAGTTGCTCTAGTCTGCCCTCCCCATGTCCGACCCGTTTCACATCGCCGCCCGCGCCTTGCGCTCCGGTCGGCGAATCTGTGTGGACTGCGGGGCGCGGTATCAGCTCACGCGAGATGCGACGGGGGAAATCGAATGCTGCGATTCGTGCCGCGCGCGCCGGGCTCGCCTGATCGAACGGCTCGCGGACAAGTTTCACCTCGTCCCGAAAGAGATCGTCCCGAAAGCCCGGCAGGAAACCGGTGCGCTGCAGAAATGCTCAGACTGCGGCAAGGAATTCCTGCCCAGCGTGCGCGGGCTGCCGCTCGATGCCTGCTGCGAAGAATGCCACGGGCGCCGGGTGAACATGGTGGATCACCTCGCCGAGCAGTCCTTCCGCGGCTGGCACCCGCGGGCAAGAACGTCGCACTGGTATCAATCCGGAAAAATCTGGCTTTTTCTCACGCTCGCCCTCTGCCTCGCGGCGGGAGTCTGGCTCGGAGCCAGCCCGGCCAAGCGGTCTTACCACGGCTGGCGCGAGCAGCGGCACTTCACGCGCGCCGCGAAATATTTTGCCGCAGGCGATTTCCGGCACGCGATCCTTGATGCGAGGAACGCCCTCATTTTCAACAGCGGTAATGTGGAAGCCATCCGCATGATCGCAAAATCGCACGAGGCGCTGCATTCCACGCAGGCCCTCGAGTGGCGCGCGCGGCTCGGTCTGCTCGTGCCGAACGATCTGGAAAATTCGCTCGGCTGGGCCGCGGCGGCGATCCACACGGGCGACTACGCCACCGCGGATCGGATCCTCCGCGGCATCCCGTACACGGACCACGATACCGCGATGTTTCACCACCTTTCCGCCATGGTCGCCTTGCAAAAGCGCGACGCGATCAAGGCCGAATTCCACTGGTCCGAAGCCGCGAAGCTGAATGCGCAGGACGACAGCTTTAAGCTCAACATGGCCACCGTGCGCCTCAAACTCGGCTCCGCCATCGAGCGGACCAACGCGATCGAACTGCTCAATCAGCTCCGCGTGAAATCCACCGAACGCGTCCCCGCCATGCGCGCGCTCCTCTCGGACGCTCTGCGCCACGGAGAAAATGCGCTCGCCCGCGAACTCGCCGTTTCCCTTGCCGACGAACCGAAGGCACCCTTTTCCGACAAACTGCTCCGCCTTTCCGCGCTGCGCACTTTGCACGATCCCGATTTCGGCATCTGGCGCGCGCGCCTCGAGGCGGAGGTTCCCGACCGGCCCGACTACGCGTACGAGCTGATCATCTGGATGAATCGAAACGGCTTCGCCAAAGACGTGCCCGCACTGCTGCCCAAAATCCGCGCAGATCTCGTCTCGCGTCCGCCCGTCGCCATCGCCGTCGCGGACTCGTACGCGGTCGCGCAAAACTGGCCCGAACTGCAAAAGGTGCTGAAGGGTTCCAAATGGTTTCACATGGACTACGTGCGCCTCGCCACCCTCGCGTGGGCGATGGATCATTCCGATGACCGCGCCGCATCCGCCAGCGTGTGGAAGACCGCGATGAGCGCCGCCGAGGGCCGCCTCGATCGCCTCGAGACCCTCGCCAAAGCCGCCATCGCGTGGGGCTGGGATGCGCGCGCCGAGGAAGCGCTCTGGAGCATCACCGCGCTCGGTGTGCAGAGCCCCACCTGGGTGCTGCAGACGCTCTGGACACGCTCGCTCAAGCGCGGCGACACCGACCGCCTGCGGACCGTCGCCCGGCTCATGCTGCAGGCCAGCCCGAAGAGCGTCTCCGCGCGCAACAACTACATTTTCCTCTCACTGCTCAAGCGCACCGACGAAGGCTCGCCGCACCAGGCCGCCGAGGCGCTCTACAAGGAAAATCCCGTCAACCCCTCGGTCACCTCCACCTACGCCCTCTCGCTTTTTCTCCTCGGCCGACCGCGCGCCGCGACCGACATCATGGAGCAGTTGCCCCTCAGCCAGCTTCGCGAACCCTCGGTCGCGATCTACTACGGCATGTTCCTCGTCGCGCGCACCGCGAGACGCACGGCGAAAGCCGAAGAATATTTGCAACTGGGCGAACATTGGCCGCTGCTGCCGGAAGAAGAGGCCATTCTCGATCGCGTGCAAAAATCACCACTCCAGTCTGGCAGCGCACCATCGGCGCCCACGCCTAAGCCGCCTGCGACCTCCCAGCCGAGCACTCCGAAAAATCCGTAGGCCGCGGCCGGATTTTTTATTCGCGCGGTTTCGTCACCGTCACGTCCGCCTTGTAGCTGCCAAGGATCGTCACCACGAGCAGACCGGTGTTCTCGCCTTCCTTGTGTCCGTCGAGCGCGAGCGGCACCGCACTCGTCGACGCATCCGTTTTCACCAGCGGCACTTTCACGAGCGGCGCCTTTTCCTTCGCGTAAAGGCCGAGTTCCAGCGCGCCCGTTTCCGTTTTGCTCACCCCGAGAAAATAAGTCTCCACCTTCGCTTCGTGCTCGCCGTCACGCACGTTCACCGTGCGCAGTAGCGCCGGATCCGCGGAGACATCGTTCACCGCCGGCACCACGTTGCGCATCCACAGTTGCCCGATTGCCAGCGGTTCCTTTCCCGCATTCGCCAACGCTTCCACCGTCAGTTTCCGGTCGGGAATCGCGAGCAGTCCCGTATCGCCGGTCGCGCGAATGCCAACCGCTTTTTCCGCATTGGCCTCCACGGAAAATGGCGCGTCCGAAGGCGTGCCGAGCGCCTCGCAGACTTTGCGCGCAATCTTGACCGCCTGCTCCGCGGGCACCTGCTGGATTTCCACGGCGAAGGCGCAGGTGGCAAAAAGCACGAGGGAGAAAAGAAGTTTCATGAGTCGGATGGTTGCCGCTTCTGACTCACGAGAAAGCGGAATCGTCACGAAATTCTTTCTCTGCGCACGCCTCCGCGCGTATGCTGCGCGCATGGATGCCGCCCTCGACGCAGGACTTCGCAAAGCCGCCATCGCCACCGCAGAGCGACACGTTTTCCTCTGCATGGGCCCGGACTGCTGCGCGCCCGAGGACGCGCAAATCGTCTGGGAATACATCAAGCGCCGCGTGCGCGAAACTGGCGTGCGCGCGATGCGCACCAAGGCCCAATGCTTCCGCATCTGCACCGGCGGACCGTGGCTCGTCGTCTATCCCGAAGGCACTTGGTACGGCGACATCACGACGGAGCGCTTCGAGCGCATCCTGCTGGAGCATCTCGTCGGCGGTGCGCCGGTGGAAGAATGGATCGCCGCGAGCAATTGCCTCGGTCCGTGCGACGCCGAAAAATAACCGGCGCAGCCCCGCGCTGATTTTCAGCAGCCTCAAGCAGGAGACCCGCCGTGGGCACATCCGGCTTCCGCAGTGGGCCGCAATGGAAAATCAGCGCAGCGGTTTTCATCCGTCCTTCCGGGCACGAGCACTTCGCGCAGCGCCTGCATCCTCCGCTGCAATTCCGCGCGCGGCATCCAGCTCGTCCGCACGGCCCACCACAGGCGCGCGCAGCCGGAGGGCACGCGCAGCATTTCGGCGAGCAGCGCGATGATCTCCCGTCGCCCATAGCCCGTCAGAAATCCCTCCGCGAGCGGCAGCCACGCGGCGCGCCCGCAGCGCCCGCAGAGATCCTGCAGCATCACGAGCAGGTCATCCGCATGACGCCGCGCCTCCGGCAGATCGCGGTGATGCCGCATTTCAAAATCCACCAGCCGCGCGCGCCCGCTCGCGGCGTCGAACAAAAAATTGCCCGTGTGCGGATCGCCGTGGCTCCAGCGCCCGCCGTGGTGCGGCGAGTGAAATTCGTGCGCGCGCCGCAGCTCCGCGCCGGCCGCCGCGAGGTGCTGCGGTCGGAGTTTCCCGGCCGCAAGCAGCCGCGAAAGATCGCCGCCCGGCAGCACGGAAATAAGGGGCGTCCCGTCGCGATCCAGACGCGCTGTGAACTCGGGCGCGTGCAGCAGGCGGAAGCAATTCACCTCCCACGATCGCCATTCCCCGTCGCGCACAATCGCCTCCACCGGATTGCGCGCGAGGCGGAAAAAAGCGTTCGCCACCCGCATCAGCAGCCTCGCCGCACGACGCCGGGGCTTCCGCATCATCGGCTTTGCGGGACTCTCGCGCCGTCCGCTTGCGGCGCTCGTCCGAGCACAGTTCGTCGCGCTGAGTAATCCCATGGTTCGGAAAAATACCGGCCCGCGCCGCACGCTGGCAAATCCCGAAAAATGAAAACGCGCACGGCAGCTCAACGTGACTTGGCGGACCGGCTCCCCGGCTTATTCCTTCGGCGACGGAGGCTGCTTCACCACCCGAACTTGCGAGCCTTCCACGAGCGAGTCCGGCGGATTGACGACCACTTGATCCGTGAGTTCGAGTCCCGCGGTCACTTCAACCGTCTGTCCGAAATCGCGGCCGAGGGTGATTTTTCGCAGCGAGACGCGACCTTCTTTTCCAACGATTCCGACCAGCGTGCCGTCATTCCGAAACAGCAGCGCGTTCGAGGGAATCGTGAGCACCGCGTCCGGCTTCGCGTCGCGGAATCGCACCTGCGCATAGCTGCCCGCGAGCAGTTCGCCCTTCGCATTGTCCACCTCGAGTTCGGTGAGCAGGGTTCGGGACATCGGATCGAGCGAGCCGGCCGTGCGCACGATTTTCCCCTCAAACGTGAGCCCCGCCAGTTCCGTGAATGTCACGTCCGCGGCCTCCCCGATCACCATCGCGCGGGCGAGATTTTGCGGCACGCGCACGAAGACGCGCAGCTTGTCCGCCTGCGCGATTCGGAAAAGTTCGCGCCCCGCGCCGGGCGCGACGAGCTGCCCGACATCGAGGTTGCGCATCGTCACCTTGCCGGCAAAAGGCGCGGTGATTTTGTTGAAGCCGAGCGTCTCCTCGAGCCGCTGCACTTTTGCGCCCATCGCCTGCGCCGTCGCCTTTTTCAGCGCGAGGTCACCGACTTTTTCATCCGCCTCCTGCGAGCTGACCGTTTTGGCGGCGCGCATTTCCGTCCAGCGTTTGGCCGTTGTCTCCGCGAGTGCGCGCGCGGCTTCGGCCTGCGCAAGTTCGGCGCGGCCTTGCGCGAGGTCGCGCTCGACTTCGGGCGTGTCGAGTTCGGCGAGGAGCTGATCCTTTTCGACATGCGCGCCGATATCCACGAGCCAGCGCCGCACGTAACCATTCGCGCGTGCGTAAATCGCCGCTTCCGTCAGCGCCTTCACCTCGCCGGAAAAAAGCAGCGGCGCGGATGCCTTCGCCGGCTCCGGTGAGGCGACATCCACGGTCGGCACCGCGAGTGCGAGCGTTTCTTTCCTCACCACGGCGCGCTCATGCACGCGCGGGAAAAGGCCGAGCGCAAAGGCGCCCGCGGCGAACAGCAGCGCGATCCAAAAGATGCCGCCGAGCTTTTTGCCCGTGGGCTTCGCATCGCCATCCGGCGGCCCCTGGTGCCGTGGCGTGGCGGGAGATTCCGATGATTCGCGCACGACGGCACCGTGGCGTGACTGGGCGGGAGCGTCGAGGAATTCGGTGTTCGGTTTCATGGCAAAATCAATGCAGCGCGAGTTCGGGTTCCGGCGCGTCGGCGAGTTCCGGCTCTTCGGTTTTCCGTTTCGTATTCCTGTGGAAAATGGCGAAAACGACCGGCACGAAGAGCAGCGTCGCGAGCGTCGCGAGCAGCAGCCCGCCGATTACCGCGCGGCCGACCGGCGCATTTTGCTCCGCGCCTTCGCCGAGACTCAGGCTCATCGGCAACATGCCGATCACCATCGCGAGCGCAGTCATCACCACCGCTCGCAGGCGCGTGCTGCCGGCGTTGAGCGCGGCGGTCGTGGCATCCACGCCCTCGTGCAGATTGGTCCGCGCGAAACTGACCACGAGCACGGAGTTCGCCGTGGCCACGCCGATGCTCATGATCATGCCCATGAGCGCCGGTACACTCAGGGCGGTCTGCGTGACCCACAGCGCCCACACGACGCCCGCGAGCGCGCCCGGCAGCGCACTGATGATGATCAGCGGATCGAGCCAGCTTTGGAAATTCACCACGAGCAGCAGGTAGATCAGCACGACAGCCAGCACGAGGCCGAGGCCGAGGCCGAGATAGCTGCTGCGCATCGTCTCCGCCTGACCGCGCACGACAATCGTGCTTCCGCGCGGCAGCTTCGAGGCCGGCGTTTCCAGCCAGTGAAATTTGTCGAGCAGTCCCGTGAGTCCCACCATTCCGGAAAATCGCCGGAACCAATGCGGCTTCGGCTCGATCTCCTGCACGAGCTTGTCGATTTCGTTCACGACTCCGCCGAGATCGCGCCCGCTCACGCCGCCGAAAACGTCAATCACCGGCAGGACATCGTAGTGCGAAATGACGGGCGCGTCCTGCCCGCGCTCGATGCTCGCGACATTCGTGAGCAGTTGGCCGTCGCCCTCGCCAGGGCGGCCGGCACTGACCGGGATTGTCTCGAGCGCGCCGATGGAATCCATCACGTGCTCGGGCGCGCGGATGTTGATCGTGTATTGGATTCCGAGCTTCGGATTCAGCCAATACGTCGGCTGCACCTGCCCGCTGCCGCTGAGCGCGAGCAGCACGGAATTGGCGACATCGCGCTCGCTCAGGCCGATCCCGCTGGCCTTGTCGCGGTCCACATTGACCGAGAGCCGCGGCTGGTCGGCGGGCTGCTGCACGCGGACATCCACGGCGCCGTTGATGCGGCGGATTTTCTCCGCGAGCCGTGCGGCGATGGCGCGATTGGCGGCCTGGTCGCGGCCGTAAATTTGCACGTCGAACGGTGCGGGCAGGCCGAGGTTCAGCGTCTGGCTCACGATGTCGGCCGGGAGAAAATAAAACGTCGTGCTTGGAAATTCGCGATTCAGCCGCGCCCGCAGTTCCCTCACATATTCATCCGTCGGGCGGTGCTTCGCGGCGAGCGAGACGAGGATGTCCGCGTCGGCGGTGCCGATGACGCCGCTGTTGCTGTAACTCAGCGCGATGCCGGAAAAGGGGATGCCGATATTGTCGAGGATTCCGGTGATTTCATGCTGCGGCACGACCTCGCGCATCACCTGCTCGACGCGCTCGACGAGCCGCGTCGTCTCCTCGATGCGCGAGCCGCTGCGCGTGCGCAGATGCAGGCGAAACTGCCCGCCGTCCACCTTTGGAAAAAAATCCTGCCCGAGAAAGGGCGCGAGCAAAAAGGTGGCGAGGCAGCACGCGAGAAAAATGATCGCGAAAATTCCGCGGCGCTGCATCACCGACTCGAGCAGCGCGCGATAGCCGTGGCGGAATTTGCCGAAGCCGTGCTCGAAGAGGCGCTGGATGTGGACAAACGGTGCGCTCCATCCGGCCGGCGGCGACTCGTCCTTTTCATCCTCATCCTCGTGGCTGTGGTACGGCGAATTGCGGTAGAACCACATCACGAGCGTGGGGACGAGCGTGCGCGAGAGAAGGTAGCTCGCGACCATCGCGAAGACGACCGCCTCGGCGAGCGGCACGAAAAGAAAGCGGGCAACGCCGGTGAGAAAAAACATGGGCACAAAGACGATGCAAATGCAGAGCGTGCTCACGAAGGCCGGCAGCGCGATCTCCTGCGCGCCGGCGAGAATTGCCGTGCTGAGCGGCTTGCCCTTCGCCATTTGCCGGTGGACGTTTTCGATCTGCTCGTTAGCGTCTTCCACGCGCTTGCGGACTGCGAGCGCGAGACCGCCGAGCGTCATGAGATTGATTGTCTCGCCGAGCGCGCCGAGCGCGATGAGCGAGGCGATCACGCTGAGCGGGATGGACAGCGCGATGATGATCGTGCTGCGCCACGAGCCGATGAAGAGCAGGATCATCACGGCGGTGAGCGCGGCGGCGATGAGGCCTTCCTTCGCCACGTCGCTGATCGCGGCGCGCACGAAGAGCGACTGGTCGGCAAATTCCTTGATGTCGAGATCGGGCGTCACCGTCTTGCGCACCTGCGGGATTTGGTTCTTCACCTTCTCGACGACATCGAGCGTGGAGGCCGATCCGCTTTTCATGATCGTGATGAGCGCGCCACGCTGGCCGTCCATGCGCACGATGTTCGTTTGCGGATTGAAGCCGTCGCGCACCTGCGCCACGTCGCGGAGGTAAAGCGTGGCACCGTTCACGATTTTGATCGGCATGTTGTTCAGATCGTCGAGCACGCGCGGGCTGCTGTTCGTCTCGATGTTGTACTCGGTGTCGCCGATTTTCGCGGTGCCCGCGGGCAGGATCAGATTCTGCGCATTCACCGCGTCCACGATGTCCTGCGGGCGCAAATTTTTCGCCTTCAGCGCAGGGAGATCGAGGTCCACGACCACGGTGCGGAGCCGTCCGCCGTACGGCCACGGGATTTGCGCGCCGGGAATATTCACGAGGCCGATGCGCACCTGATTCAGCGCCAGATCCGCGACTTCCTGCTCGCTCAATTTTTTGCTCGAGAGGCTATATTGGAGAATCGGGACGGTGGAGGCGTTGTAGCGGATGATGAGCGGCGGCTGCTGTCCCGGCGGCATGAGGCGCAGAATCGTCTGCGCGACCGCCGTGATTTGCGCGACGCCGCCGTCCACATTTGCGCCGGGCTGCAGGAAGACTTTGATGATGCCGACGCCGTTGTAGCTGTTCGATTCGATGTGCTCGATGTCGTTCACCGTGGCCGAGAGCGAGCGCTCGTGATTGTAGAGGATGCGCTGCTCGATCTCGCGGGAGTTCAGCCCGGCGTACTGCCAGATGACCGAGATGACGGGGATGTTGATCGAGGGAAAAATATCCGTCGGCGTGCGCAGCAGCACGTAGGGCAGCATCATGAGCAGCACGAGCGCCGCGACGACGAACGTGTACGGCCTGCGCAATGCTAGACGGACGATCCACATGCCAGGATAATCGCACGCGCGCCACCGCCGGCCTTGGACGCCCTTGCTCCGAGTGGAGAACGCGCTTGCTCGGCGGTGAACTCACCGCGTCCGTCGCTGCTCTGGTAAAAGCATCTCCCGTCTAAGTCTCTGCCGCCCGCCTGCGTGGGCGGGTCACTGAAGCTTCCTGAATACGGCGCGATGACGGACAAATAGTATGACGAAGCACCTGTCTTTGGGTAGCCCAAGGCGCAGAAGCTCGTCCGCGATTTCAAATTTTTGTCGCAGCTGGCACGCACCCGCTACTGGCTTGCCTCTATTACTGCTGCTGTGCTGCGCGGTAGGCTTCAAAACCCTCGCGCAAAGCTTGCCGGATTTCTTCGCTGCGAAAAGGCACGTTCGCGTCAAGGGCAGCTCTGGTCGCTTCGATTTGCGACGGGTAGCTCGCGTGGACGATCCAAGCCTTGGCCATAGGCGCGGCACCGCTGCCCGTTGTTTGCAGCCAGTGCAGCACGGCTTGCACGGATTCCTTGTCCCCGATGTGCGACAGGGTCTTGAAGGCCAGCGCATTTGGCTCGCTGCCGACCGGATTTTTTTCCAGCACAGCCGCCAACGGGGGCACTGCATTTCCTGTATAGGTTCTTTCCAGTCCATACCAAGCCTCTGTCCGGCGCAGATCATCCTGGCCACGAGGTGCCAGCGCCGCCGTCAGCAATAGTTGCACGCTGCTGGCGGCGCCGATTTTGCCAATGGTCTGCGCCACGGACCGGATCATCACCGGGTCATCCGTCGTTGTCCACAAAGGTTCCAACAAAGCTGCGACGGCTTCGTTGCTTGAGCTGTCGCCCAATGAACTAATGGCTGCTGTAGCCCCACGCTTTATGTCTTTGTCTGTCTGAGTGGTT
Source organism: Chthoniobacterales bacterium (assembly GCA_038326125.1). Lineage (GTDB taxonomy): Bacteria > Verrucomicrobiota > Verrucomicrobiia > Chthoniobacterales > Chthoniobacteraceae > SXWH01. The sequence continues at coordinate 1,776 of JBBQJR010000044.1, read as the reverse complement.
GCTTCACTGATGAGAATCCGTGCAGTGTCCTCTGTCCTTGCCAGAGTAAGGACGCTGATCATCTCTCCGCGTTCCTGTCTGGAATAGGAAGAGTCATCGATGATTGCTTTCATCATTTTTAAGAACTCCGGGGAAGGCTGCCGTCTTCTCATCATATAGCCCAATGAATCCGCAATCGAACTCTGTTTTGTTGGATCATTTTCTACCCGCCCTGCATCCAGCCACGCCTTAAGGATGGAATCGTAATCTTTTTTCTCAATTACGTCGAGAATTGCATTACGCTGGCGAGCGGGCATGTCACGAAATTTTGGTTGCGCAATGGCGTTGCCCGTGGGGGCGTGGTTAGGTGCAGTTGGCGTGGCGGCCACTGGAGTTTGAAGAAGTGTGCCGAGCTGAGCGGACGAAGCAGAAGTTGATGGCGTTGCGCCATCGGTTTGCGCTCTGATCGGGATCGAAGGCGTGTGCGCTTTCAGCCACAAAAATAGACCGCCCACAGCGAGCAGGGCGACGGCACCGAGAATAATCGCATCTTTTTTTTTTCTTGGAAACCAAGTGGGGACGATCTGATGTAACATATTACGCAAATCCGCGGCTTGTTTTGGTTCGTCCGTATGGAGTACGTCCTTGTCGTTTTTTACAATGCTAAGCACCTTCACGCCCCGAAGGCGCAGCAGATAGGGAAACCTTTGCTTTGTCGCTTCGACAATCCCGTCGCCCTTGTAGAAATCCGTGGCCCTGCCACCAAGAATAGATTGTTGCGCTGCAGTGGACAACTGAGGACCCCACCCGGATCCATTGCCAAAGACACTGTAATAATGCTCCAAATTGGGGAGTCCATTAGGAAGCACTGCTAAATAGCCTAAACCTAGTTTATCATAGACGACTTCTCCATAAATGATGCTTTTGGGTAAATTTTGAACCACAGCATCTTTATTCAGGGCAATAATGGTTTCCTCTGAATCATCCGCCAAGTCTCCGATGACCGGGCGACGCACGTCGATTCCCTTCCCCTCTGGCAAGTCCTTCAGTTGATCCACCACGTCCCAATCGTCACTTTTCTGGGGTTTGGGTGGCCGTCCATGTTGCTTCAGCCAGTTGTAAACCCGCGCCAAGCGGCTTCCATAATGGGGTGTTCCGGTGGTAATCAAGCCGATTACTGCCGCCTTGGTGTCACTGGCTGCCGGGGTTTGCAGAAAAGCTCTGGCCGCGAGGCCCCCCCGGCTGTGTCCGACCAAAACAATCTGCGCCGTTGGGTGACGCGCGAGCAAAGCATCAATGGCCTCCTCAACCTCCTGGCCCAACTGTGCAAATGTTTCAAAATCACCGCATCGGGTTTTTTTATCCCGGAGGTAATTATCAGTGTTTGCGGCAGTGACAGGGTCAGGATCGCTTAAACCCTCCCGTGTGCTTTCTTTATCATAAAAGCCAAACCTTAGCCGATAGCACCTGATACCATTCGTTGTCGTGAGCGGTGCTGCGTCTTTAATCTTCCCGTCCTGTATATCCGTTGCCCATTTCTCAGTGGGTTGGCCAAATTCCGTCTTCACAAAGTCATCCCAAGCGGCCGTATTTGAATTCATTCCATGCAGCAGAAGAAGAATTTTTGGTGGATCGATCTCGATCGTATAGTATCCATTTCCCTCGCTCCCATCCGGCTCGATCGTGTATTCGGGAGATTCGCCTTTCGCGGCGCCTTTCTGCCACGAGTGGGCGGCATGCACCGTTACGTTTTTGCTTTCGTCCACGTCGGGAGTCAAAGGATCGTCCTCGGGGTGG
>JBBQJR010000043.1:0-13090 GCA_038326125.1 Chthoniobacterales bacterium | reverse complement strand
GAGCACCAGAGTTCCCGTGGTGTCCCCCAGGTATGGCGCCAGCTCGATCATCACGATGTCATCATCGTCTTCCCCGATCGTGGTGTCGGCATTGTCGTGGTGCTCCGGCTGCCCGGTGACGACGGGAACCCCGTCGTCGTTGTCAATGTTCGGGTGAAGGATGGCGACGCCATCAGGCAGTTTCGTCCCAGTAGTCCCCTGGGTGCCGCTCGCGCGCTTACCCGGCGACCATGCGGTGATTTTCACGCCGATAGGTGTTCTGTAAACGGCGATCTGGCCGGTGTCGCTGTTACCGGACCCGTCCGTGATTTTGAAAGTGAAGTGATCCCCGAAGTCGGGCGGCGGAGCGGTGAAGAAATAGACCTTCCCGTTGGCGAGGTCCTCCAGGCCAAGCCCTCCGTAGGAAGGCCAGGCATACCCATCCACAATCTCATAGGTCACGGGCGAGCCGTCGCCGCCAGTGTAGTCGAGCGGGACAGTCATGGCGAAGGTCTCCCATGGCTGAAGGGTGTAGTTCAAAGACACCGCCTTTATGCCACCCGGGGCGGGTATGGTAATCGCGATCGTCTTAGTCGCCGTGGCGAGGACGGTCGTGCCATCGTTCGCCGTGGCCGCGACGGTGATGGAGTCCGTCCCGTCATCCGCCCCGGCGGTGTAGGTGAACTCCCGCGTGTCGCCGCTGCCGGTCGAAGTGAGCGTCCCGTGAGCGGGGCCGCCGCCCGCGGCTACTTTCACCTCAATGGTCCCATATTCGCCGGTGGCCTTCACGGTGAAGCTGTGCGACGAGCCGGGTGCCACGCGGAACGACTCGGGGCAGACGGTAAATGTGGGCGCCGGCACGGCCACGGTGCAGGTGATCGTGGCCGTCGCGGTGTTGCCGGCATACGTCCGCTCATCCGTGGCGGTCACGGTGAAGGAGGCCGTCCCACAGGCGCTACTGGCGGGAGCAGAGTAGGTCGCGGTGTTGCCGGCGACGTTTTCCAGATGTCCAAGCGTCATCGTCGAGCTGTCCACCACATAGGTCACATTCCCCACCGCATTGCTGGCACTGAACTCGAAATCCACGGAGCCTCCAGGCAGCAAGGTCACGCTGTCATTGGCGAGGCTGAGCGCCGGATTTTCCAGCGCGTCGAGCATGTGGTCGTTGTAGGCTTGCAGCCAGGTAATCCCATCAGTCGCGCCGCCGATAGAGCGGATGGCATTGGCATCCGTGATGCCGTATTGCTGCTCGATCAGGTCGGGAATGCCGTCGTGGTTCTCGTCGTATTTGGCGGACACAGCTACAGGACTGGTGACTTGGTCCAAGAAGTAGGCGGTCGCCGTGATGGTGCCTCCCGAAGCGCTGGCCACATAGCCCGTGCTCGCCGTGCCATCGGAGGCCGTATAGGCGGTGTGAGTCATCGCGACAGTGGGATCGTCAATGGGGACACTGGCCCCCCCGCTTGCCGAAAATTCCACCCGCGCCCCTCCTGGGGAGCCGTCCGACCGATTTCGATCCCGAAAAACCGAACCATTCGTGTAAACGTCCCAAGTGGTGAGCGTGACCTTGGCCGTCACTGTGGATAAATCCGCGACTACGCTCACGCTGAGGGCACTATCCGAGTGATCGAGCACCCAAGGGTCCGGGGTGAAATCCACTGTTCCGAACGCGGTCGCAGTCGCATAGCTGGCATCCGCCCGCACCCCGGAAGCCTGCAGGCCCATGGTGAAGGCCACCGACGCGTAGCCATTGGCATCCGTGCTGCCCGCGGCTCCCGAGATAACGCCATCGCCGTGATTCACGGAAAAAACCACCGGGGCACCGTTGGCGGCCCCGGATGCCTCATTCCGGATCTCAGTGTGCCCCAGATCGTCCGTCCACACCTCCCAACTGCTGAACAGCACCCGCGCCGTCACCGTGCGGGTTTCTCCGGCTGAGAGTTCATCAAGGCTGCCATTTGCCGTCACGGTGGTCGAGATCAGGGTCTCCGTGACATAGGACCATTGCGGCACATGGGCAGAAAGCGTGAGCGTGGCGCTGCCGCCCGCGGCATTCACCTGCACGCTGGAGTCGGAAGTCCAACTCTCGGGATCCGGCGCATTGAAGGTAATCGAGCCGCCGGAGCCCGCGACCTGCGCGCTCACGGTGGAGGAATACTGACCGCTCGTGTAGGTGCCATAGGAACTGCCATTGCCGTCCGTAAAGCCGCCGCCCGAGAACCCGCCATCGCCATTCGTGCTAAAGTTCACCGACTGCCCCGGGCACGGGCCGGTCTGCGAATTGCGCGTTTCCACCCTTCCCGACGAATATCCCGTCCACACTTCCGAAGTGGACTGCTGCACATTCACGACCACCTGCCGGCTGGTACCGGGCACCAGGCCGGTGGTGCCCTCCAGGGCAGACACGCTCACGGTGATGAGACTCTCGGATCCCGTCTGGACGAAGTAATCATCCTCATCCGCCCGCGCCAGCCTCGGCACCGGCAGCAGGAGCAGGCTGCAAAATGAGCCAGAGATGCAGCGGTCACGCGTGCCGCAGGCACCTCCTGATTTGCTCAAGAAATGGCATTCTGCGGACGAAGTAATTCTTCATCGAACTGGGGGGGAGGCGCTAAATGCGCGATGAAGCGTTGACGTTTGGAAAGAGGGCTGAAATCGCGCGACGAACCAGCAATGCGGCGGCCACGTAACGTGCAGCGGCCATCACCCGTCCATTTTACCGGAATATTCATAGGGGGAACGCGGCGGACCAAAGCAGGCATCGTTCAACGCGCAACGACATTTTAACAGAATTCTCATCCTCTCCGATGATCCCATCGCCATTCCCTCATGAAGAAGCGTTTGTCGTTAGCGGGACGGCGTTTTCCTCTTGCCGAAAAGCGTTTGTCGTTAGCGGGACGGCGTTTTCCTCCGGCTCCAGCGCCACGAACACCTTCAATCCTCCGGTAAAGCTCAACCTCGCGCGCGGGCACGTTGTGCGATCACGGCCAGCAGCTCTGCAGTTATCTCCCACTGCACCGGAGAGCCGACCAGCATCCGGCTCCCGCCGGGCAGCTCAATGCCCCACTCCATGCGAACCCGCCGAGGGATGTCCCGCACGGCCACCACTTTCCAGCACTGCTTTCAACAAGCGGAGCGGAGCAGTCTTGGCCACCACGTCACTGACGCTGACCGTCGCGTTCACCGAGCCGCCACAGCGCGCTGTCCGTGCGGATGAAGACATGCTTCCCGCTGAGAGCCGGTGTGCTCAGGATCATTTCCTTCGAGCCTTCCTTCAGCGGGAGCTGGAGCTGTCCGGCGAGCGCGCCTTCCGGTGGGGTGATGTCCACGATCTGCACGAGGCCTTTTTCGTTCACGGCGAGCAGGCGGCCATTCGCGCCGACGGGCGAGCCGCTGAACGGCCCCGTCAGCCGCAGCTTCCATTTGCTGTCGCCGGTCGCGATGTCCGCCGTCGAGAGCACGCCTGCGCTGTTGAACGCGAAAATTTTCCCATCGAGCACGACCGGGCTGATCGTCGCGGGGTTCATCTGCTTCGCGCGCCAGAGCTGTTCGGGCGCGCCGCCATCCGCGCGCGGCGCGAGCGCGGTGATGCCGTTCGATGGGGAAAAAATCACGCCCTGCGCGACGACACTCGAACTCGAAGTGGACGCGCCCTCGGCGTAATCCCACAGCACGCTCCCGCTCACCGGGTCCACGCCGGTGAGCCCTTTCGAGGACTGCAGCACGACGATGGGCGCGGACTTCGCATCCGCGCGCCACGGCACGGGGCTGCTCCAGTTTGCCGCCTTCGGGCGATCGAGTTTCCAGAGGTTGCGCCCCGTCTTCACATCAATGCCGAGCGAGTAGCTCTCGCTGTCATTTTCGATCACCGTCACGAGCGTCCCGCCGATCACGATGGGCGACGACGCCATGCCGATGCTGTTGCTCGCATTCGGATAATCCACCGTCAGCCCGCGCAGCCACAGCAGGTTTCCGTCGAGGTCAAAGGCCGCGAGATCATTGCTGCTCCACAGCGCGAAGACGCGCTGCCCGTCGCTGCACGGCGTGCAGGATGCGATCGCGGTCTTCGGGTGCGACATCGTGCGGCCCGTCGCCTTGAGCTGGCGCTCCCACCGCTTCTCGCCGTCGTCAAAGTTGAAGCAAATGAGATGCAGGCGCTCCTGCTTCGGCCCGCTCGAACAGGTGACGAAGACGCGCTGCCCGACGATGATCGGGCTCGCGAGCCCGCGCCCCGGCAGCGGTGCGGTCCAGTCAATTTTCGGCGGCGCGGGAATCACCGCATCCGCGGAAGTGGCGGTGCTGCCCGGCCCGCGGAATTGCGGCCAGTCCGCTGCGAGCGTGGGGAACGGGAGCGAGGCGAGGAAGAGCGCGAGGATGCATTTCATGTCGTGGAAAAAAGCGGTCATTTCGCCGCGAGGATCGCCGTGCCCGTGCTGTCGCACACGCGGAGTTGGAATTCCCACTCCACCGTCCACTGCTCGGTCTGCTCGTTCTGGCAGCACTTCACGAGGATCGTGTTCGCGCCTTTTTTCAGCCGGCACTTCATCTTGTATTGGTCCATCTGCGCGCCGCGGTGATACTCGTCGCGGCTGAAAAGCAGCGCGCCGTTCAGCCATACCTTCCAGCCGTTTTTGCAGTCGAGCCGCAGCTCCGCGTCGCGATATTCAGGCGAGAAAAATTCCGTCGTCGCGTAGCCCGTCACTTCTTTGAGCGGGCCAAACGGCTTGTTGAAATCCAGCTTCCCGTGCTCGTCTTTGCTCTCGAAGGGCCTCCATTTCACCTTGCCCGTCTTGCCGTCGTATTCCGCCTCGGGATTCACCTCGCGCTCTGGCGGGAACACCGTGTCAAATCCCTTCCGCTCCGTGTTGTCGAACGGCCCGATCACTTTCCACTGCATCAGAAATCCGAAGTGCTTCGGCAGGTCCACCGTCACGCCGAGCTTTTTCAGTTCGGCCGCGATCTCAGTCGTCTGGTCTTCATCGCGCACGGCATCGAGTGCTTTCAGGAACGTTTCCTTATGCACCGTGCCGCTGGTGAAATCCGCCTGTTTCCTGCCGAGATCAATCAGCCGCTGCACCGCGCCGCGCCGCAACTCCTGCACGGGATCATCAATCAGCCCCGGCTCGATCTTATCCGCGAGCGCAGGGTCCGCCTGCGCGATGAGATCAAAGGCGAGCTGCCGCGCCGCAGCCGAATTGCCCGTGTCTTTTAAAACCGCCTCCAGCTCCGCGACCGGCAGTGGCTGCTTCGCGCGCAGCGCCGCATCCGTGATCGCATCGCCCGCGAGCCGCAGCCAATTGTCCGCGACAGGTCCGCCCTTGCCCGCCGCCGCGAGCAATGCGGGCAACGCGCGCGGCCCCTCAGCCACCACTTGCTTCCACGCCGCCGAAGCCGCCTCATTCCCCGCACCTTCGCGCCCCGTCGCCGCGAGTGCCTGCACCGAATCTTCCACCGCCGCGGGCAATGGCGCGAGCAGGGCGAGGAAAACGGCGGCGGGAAGAAACGTGAGACGGGCAAGCATGGCGGGATCATCCCACGGCCCGACGCATCCTTGGCAAGCATGAAGGCGTTCAGCGCAGCCGCTTCATTTCGCGTCGTGTCCAGATTTGAAACGCGGGCGTGGAACCCAGAGGAACACCGAGGGCATTCACAGAGGAACACAAAGCCACTGTGGTTCCTCCGTGCATCCTCCGTGAACCTCTGTGGTTCACAACGGGCCACTGCGTTATTTCGCGGCAGTCTTCTTTTCCAGCGAAGTGGCGCTCGCGTCCTTCTTCCCCTCGAGCCATGCCACGTTCGATCCGTCGTCGGAAAACCGCTTGATGCCGACCTTCCGGATCATGCCGTCGGCGACTTTCGTGAGCGGCGTGTAGCGCGGGTGATGCGCCTCCTTGTAGGGATCGTTGCGCTTCGCATTGTAGCAACAAATCATGGACCAGCGCGGCTTGTCGGAATCGTTGCGCGCCGAGGCGTGCAGCAGATTCGCGTGGAAGAAGAGCGCGTCGCCCGGCTTCATCACGCAATAGACCATCTCGTAGCGCTTCATCGCCTCGTTCACGCGCTCCATGTCCGCGCCCGCCTGGTCGCCGGAGAGCACGTGGTCCACCCGCCCCATGTGGTGCGAGCCGCGCAGCACTTGCATGCAGCCATTCTCCTTGGTCGCCGCGTCCACCGCGATGGAGACGCTGCACAAGTTCGGCGTGAGCACGCCATTCTGATACCAATAGCCGTAGTCCTGATGCCACGCCCACGCGCCGCCGACGCGCGCGTCCTTCATGATCATTTTCGAGTGATAGTGATACGCCTCGTCATCGAGCAACTGCTCGACCGCATCCACGAGTTTCCGGCTGCGCGCAAACATGCCGTAGATGCCGTCGCCGGGATGGTTCCAAAGCGAGAGCCGCACCTTTGCCCCCGTGCCGTCGTCGCGGCTGAACGAATGCTGATCCAGCACGCGATCCTCATGCGCCGCGCGGCTGAGGAGACCGATCTCCTCACGCCCAAAAAATTTCCGCACGATGAGGTAGCCGTCGCGGTGATAGGCGGCGATTTGCTTCGGGGAGAGCGTTCCTTTTTTCATGGAGTTGCCGGTTGGGGATGACGGGTGAAAGGCGTTGCGCAGTTCTCTCTCACGCACGCCGCCATTTTGAAAGTGCAATGCGCGTGCCGCAGAGGATGCGGCATGCTCGAAAGCCGGGATGAGTGCGCCGTTAGGCTGCGTACCGGGATTCGCGCCGCGAGGCGGTGAACCTTGCCTTCCTCCGGGGCAAAGTGCAGCCTCCCGCGCGAATGAAGGCGGCATCCTCCACATCCGGCACGCGGCGAAACCGCACCACGGCACCGCGCGGCGCATTCCCATGAGCCCGCGTCCCGTCATCTTCATCTCCGCAGTCAGTCGCGAACTGCGCACGGCGCGCGACCTTGTCGCGAAGACCCTCCTCGCCCTCGGCTATGAGCCGAAGTGGCAGGACATCGCACCCTCCGAGACCGGCGACCTCCGCGCCGTCCTCCGCAAGTGGGTGGACGATTCCGCCGCCGTAATCCAGCTCGTCGGCCACTGCTACGGCTTCGGCCCCGCGGAGCCGGACGCGGACTTCGGGCAGTGCAGCTACACGCAATACGAAACCCTCTACGCCCGGCAGCGGGGCAAGCGAGTATGGTATCTCATCCTCGGCGAAGCGCATGAAAAGGACGGCTGCGGGTGCGAGCCCGCGAGCCTCCACCAGTTGCAAGACGCCTATCGCGAGAAGGTCAAAGCCACCGGCGAACTCTACCACCCCAGCGACAGCCTCCTCAAAACCGAGAGCATCATCCTCAAGCTCCGCGAAGACCTCGCTCAGCTCCGCGCCGAGTGGGAAAAGGAACAGCGCCGCGCCCGCCGCTTCCGCGTCTTTGCCGGCATCGGCATCCTCGTGCTTCTGGGCATCGGCATCGCGGGGTTGCAGCTTGGGTGGTGGATGAAAAAGGACGCCGCACGGACCAGCGAGACCGCCACGCGGACTGAAGAGAAAGTGGACGCCATGTTGGCCGCCCTGCGCGACCTGCCCGGCACCCTCGGCAAGCAGCCCGGTGCCAAGAATCCGCAGGACGAAGCTGCGCGCCTCGCCACCGCCTACGCCGAACTGGAAAAGCAGCATCACCTCCCACCCGGCAGTTTGGAAAAGGAGCTGCCCAAGTTCGCCGAGCAACTCCTTCTCCGCGCTGACACCAGCGCCCTCGACCGCGCCAATGCGCTCTTCGCCACGAAGAAATTCGCCGAGTGCGAAGCCGCCGCCCTTCAGGCCAAAGACCAGGCTCTCGCCGCCGCCGGCAAGCCCGTGCAGGACGCCATCAAGGCGCTCGAACTCGCCGGCAACGCCGCCCTCGAACAAATCCACTACGCCAAGGCCCTCGACCACTTCCGCGCCGCCGCCGCCCTCACCAGCGAGCAGCGCGATCCCTTGGAATGGGCGGGCGTGCAGTGGGACATCGCCCTCGCCCTTAATCTCAATGGCCAGTACCGCGAGGCCGAGACGATCTACCGCCAGCTCGCCCCCGTCTATCAGCGTGTGTTCGGCGCGGAGAATCCCGATACCTTGGAGATCCGGAACAATCTGGCTTCCGTGCTGCAAGCCCAGGGCAGGAATGCCGAGGCGGCGCAGGAGCATCTCGCGGTGCTGGCCATCCAACTGCGGGTGCTGGGTGCGGGACACCGCGATACTTTGATCAGCCGGAATAATCTGGCCGTCGCGCTGCGTGCCCAGGGCAAGAATGCCGAGGCGGAGCAGGAGCATCGCGCGATTCTGGCCGTCCGCGAGCGCGTGCTGGGGCCGGAGGATCCCAATACGTTGACGAGCCGGAGCAATCTGGCCGCCGCGCTGCAAGCCCAAGGCAAGCATGCCGAGGCGGAGCAGGAATATCGTGCGGTGCTGGCCCTCCTCGATCGCGTGCTGGGCCCGGAGCATCCCAATCTCTTGACCAGCCGGAGCAATCTGGCCAACGCGCTGGATGACCAAGGCAAACATGCAGAGGCGGAGCAGGAGCATCGCGCAGTGCTCGCCGTCCGCGAGCGCATGCTCGGCGCGGAGCATCCCGATGTCATCGCCAGTTGCTACAGTCTCGCCCGCTGTCTCGAAGATCAGAAAAAGTTCCCGGAGGCGCTCGCCTTCATGCAGCGGGCGGAGACGGGCTGGGCGAAGGCGCTGGGACCGGAACACACGTATTCCAAGCGCGCGAAGCAGCACCGCGAGAGCATCAAGGCGGCGATGCGCCAGCCGTGAGCGGCGCGGATGGGGGCTGACGCTTGCCACCGCAGTCCAAGGTGTATGTTGTTTCACCCGTTAATCCCAACTTCATGAAATCCATCCTGTCCCGGCTCGCCGTTCTTTTCGCCCTGCTCACTGGCGCCACTGCGGCCGAGCGGACGCTCGACATTTACTGGGTTGATTCCGAGGGCGGCGGCTCGACGCTCATCGTCACGCAGGAGGGGGAATCCGTGCTCATTGATACCGGCAACCCCGGCGGGCGCGACGCGGCGCGCATTCAAAAAGTCGCCGCGCAAATCGCCGGGCTGAAGCAGATCGATCACATGATCATCACGCACTTTCATGTGGACCACTTCGGCGGTGCGGCCGAAATCGCGGAAATCATGCCCGTCGGTGCGCTGTATGACAAAGGCATCCCCGAGACGAATCCAGACGCCGGTGGAAATGAAAAACTGTGGGCCGTCTGGAGCGCGCCGTATCGCGAGGCGAAAGTGGGGAAGCGTGTCCTCATCGCCGCGGGCGACGCGATCCCGCTCCGGCAATCCGCCGCGCCCGGCAGCCCGAAGCTCGCGCTGCGCTGCCTCGGCGCGAATCAAAAGTTTGTCGCCCCGCAGCCGGAGCAAATGCGCGCGAATCCGCTGTGCGGCACCGTTCCGCCGCAGCCGGAAGATGTGTCCGACAACGCGAACAGCGTGGTGCTGCTGCTGGAGTTTGGCGCGTTCCGTTTCTTTGATGGCGGCGACCTCACTTGGAATATGGAGGAGAAGCTCGTGTGCCCGCACAACGTCGTCGGCACGGTGGACATCTATCAGGTGGACCACCACGGCCTCGACGTGAGCAACAATCCGATCCTGATCCAAACAATCGCGCCGACGGTCTCCGTGATGAACAACGGCCCGCGCAAAGGCACGAGCGGGACGGCGATGGATTCGCTGAAAGCGACGCCGACAGTGAGCGCGATGTACCAGCTCCATGAAAATGTGCGTGCCGCTGGCGAGGACAACACGGCGAAGGAATGCATCGCGAACCACGGCGACCTCGGCGAGAAATGCGAGGCCAATTACATCAAATGCTCCGTCGCCGCGACCGGCGAAACTTACACGATGTCCGTCCCCGCCCGCAGTCACACGCGCACCTTCACCACGCGGGCAAAGTGAGGCGAGCAGCGCGGCGCAGGCATCCTGTCGGCGGACCGGCGGGCAAGCTCAGTCCACTGCATTGAGATTCGCGCCATCGAGTGAAGGTGCCGCCAGTCCGTCCTTGCGGGAGCGGCGCGGGGAGACTATGCCCACTGGCCAATCATGAAATTCCTGACCACTCTCGCCTGCGTCTTTTTTCTCGCGAACGCCTTTGCCGAAGACGCGGCCAAATTCACCGTCGGCGCCTACGAATTTTCCAAGCCCGCCGACTGGAAAACCGTCCAGCCCACCTCACCCATGCGCAAGGCGCAGCTCAAGGTGCCGAATAAAACCGGGCCGCGCGATGCGGACGTGACGTTCTTCTTTTTCGGCGAGCAAAATGGCGGCGGCGTGGAGCCGAATGTGCAGCGCTGGTTTGGCCAGTTTGCCGGCAAGGCGGAGGCGCAGAAAGTGGAGGAGGAAAATTTCAACGGCGTGAAAGTCACCATCGTGACGACGGAGGGAACGATGAAGGCGAGCCCGATGGCGGGCATCACCGATGAACTCCCGCACGCCGCGCTGCTCGGCGCGATCCTCGAGCATCCCGAGGGCGCGGTCTTCGTGAAAATGACCGGCCCCGCGGACCTCGTGAAAGCGAGCCGCGAGCCCTTTCTCGCCCTCGTGAAATCCGCCACCGCAAAGAAGTAGCCATGCCCGAACTTCCGACGAGCTACTACGTCCATTCGCTCATCGAGATTCTGCATTTCATCAGCGATGACCTGCTGCAATGCGACTCGGGCACGACGATCAGCGAACTTTTCAGCGACGACTTCGACGACCTCGATTTCGAACTGGCGCTGACGTGTTTTGAAGGCACGCACCGGCTCGCGTTCAAGGACCATGTGTGGAAGGACGAGCTCGAGTCCTTCGAGGAAAAAACGATTGAGGAATTCGTGGAAGAATACCTCGATCCCCGCGAGCAAAAGGATCCGCTCTTCGTCACGAAGCGCTTCCTCTTTTACGAGAAGTCCCTCGCCGAGGCGCTGCGCGAAGAGTACGACGCGCCGCCGAACGAGGATTAGTTGCCAAGCAGTCGTGAGGTGATGGGTTGGTTTTCACGTCCGGCTGTGGTGACTGGTGACTGGTGATTAGTGACTGGTCCTCCGGTATCCCACGAGACGATCACGACTGGATACCAATCACTGTTCACCAGTCACCAGTCACCGCCGTGAGCACGTTCGATGATCCCCTCCCTTCACCGCTGATGAAGCACTCGCCGACTTGCAAAAACTCATTGGCACGCTCGCGCGGGCGGCGGCATCTTCCCGCATGAAAATCAGCATTCGCAAATCCGCCGAGCGCGGGCAGGCAGACCACGGCTGGCTCCAATCGCAACACACGTTCAGTTTTGCCGACTACTACGATCCGGCGCAAATGGGCTTCCGCACGCTGCGCGTGATCAATGAGGACTTCGTCGCACCGGGCGCGGGCTTCCCGACGCATCCGCATCGCGACATGGAGATTTTCAGCTACATCGTGGAGGGCGCGCTCGCGCACGAGGACAGCATGGGCAATGGCCGCGTGCTGCAGCCGGGGCAAATCCAGCTCATGAGTGCCGGGCGCGGCGTGACGCACAGCGAGTGCAATCCTTCGCCGACGGATCGCATGCACCTTTTGCAAATCTGGATCCTGCCGAGCGAGCGCGGGCTGAAGCCGGGCTATGCCGAGTGGCATCCGAATGCCACGAGTGATGGCGGGGCGAAGGTGCTCGTGATTTCCGCCGACGGGCGCGACGGCTCCGCGATCATCCACCAGGATGCGGACGTGTATCGCGTGCGGCTGGGCGCGGGGGAAAGTATCACGCAAGGCGTGCTCACCGGGCGCGGCGTATGGTTTCAGCTCATCAAGGGCAGCGCCCGCGTGAACGACACGCCGCTCACCGCCGGCGATGCCGCGAGCACCGAGGAAAGTGGCGTGCTAAACATCACCGCCGACACGGAGGCGGAGGGGTTGTTGTTTGATCTGGCCTGAGTGGGAACGGCGCGGCGTTGGGAGCGGCGACATCCTGTCGCCGCGGGGTGACGGACGACGCCACGCACCTTGCTTTTCCCACAACCGCGCATCTCCGCGGCGCCAAAGCTGTCGCCGCTCCTACTTCGCCTCGCGGCTCTCGTACACGCGGATCGTCGTGATGAAATCGAGCGCGCGTTGCAGCGCTTCGTCGCGCGGGAGCTTTGCCGGCTCCTGCCCTTTTTCGCGGAGCCGGGAGATTTCCTGCATGGCGTCGAGCTCCGGATTCGTGCCGCTGATGAGCGCGGCCTCGTTCATCCGCGCGCGCGGCTTTTCCACGGCGAGCGCCGAGACATCGCCGGATTTCATCGCGAGTTGCAACACCTCGTCCGACTTTTCCTGCGGCACCTCCAGCACGAGATCCGGTGTGAGACCGCCGGGGAAAACCGGCGTCGCATCCGGCAGCGTGACCTCGCCCACGGCCACGCGCAGCACGCGCCCGCCCGCGAGCGGAATCTCCTCGAATTGCGCGGCCTCGCCCTTCGTCTGCCGGCCGATGATGTATGCGCCGACCTGCGTGCGGAGCACCGCCGCGATCACCTCGCCTGCGCCCGCCGTGCTTCCATCCACCAGCACCGCGAGCAGCCCGCGCCACCTCGGGTCGTCGCGCGAAGTCACGATTTCCTCGTCGTTCGCCCGCGTGCGCCTGACGGAAAAAAGCACGCGCCCTTTCGGCGAAAACCGGCGGCAGAATTCCGCCGCCAGTTCAAAATCCGCACTCTGCGCCGTGGCCCGCAAGTCCAGCACGAGCGCGGGCACCGGCTTCGCCGCGAGGCTCTCCAGCGCCGCGTCGAGCGCCGCGAGATTTTCCGGCGCGAGCGTGCCGAGCCGGAAGTAGGCGACGCTGCCCGCGATGATCTCCGAGTGAAATGGCAGCGCATGAAACTCCGCCGTTTTTCCCGCGGAAAAAATCCGCGCGCCGGTGCCGAGGCGGTCGAGCAGGCCCTGCAGGCCCGCGCGCGCGAGCGCCGTTTCCGTCAGCGCATCCGGGTGGACATAGTTGTCGCGCAGAATTTCCACGATTTGCCGAACCTCGGCCTCGCTCACCGCGTCCGCGGCGTCGTGCGCGGGAAGCTGGCGCGGCGCGGCCTCGGCGACTTTTTCCGGCGGCTGGTTTTCACCCTGCACCGGCGCGCCTGCGCGGGCAAACGCCGCGGCCAGCAGGACGGCGAAACAGGC
>JBBQJR010000042.1:0-13171 GCA_038326125.1 Chthoniobacterales bacterium | reverse complement strand
AAGACGCTCGCGGAACTGCGCACGATGGCGCACGAGGAAATCACGCGCCAAAAGCAGCGCCAGGCCGATGCGGCGAAGCGCAGCAGCGTGATGGCACATCTCACCGCGAAGGTGGAATGCGAACTGCCGACGAATCTTGTGCGGCAGCAGACGCAGAGCATCCTCGATGAAATCGTGAAGGAAAATCAGGAGCGCGGCGTGGCGGACGAAATCCTGCGTGAGCACGAGAAGGATCTCGTGGGCAGCGCGGCGCAGAGTGCGCGCGACCGGATCAAGGGGACGTTCATTTTGCTCCGCATCGCGGAGAAGGAAAAAATCGGCGTGACGGAAATGGACATGCGCCGCCGCATCGCGCAGCTCGCGCAGCGTTCGCGGATGTCGTTCGAGAAGATGCTGAAGGAACTCCAGAAGCGCGGCGTGATTGATCAGATCCGCGAGGAGCTGATCACGGCGAAGACGCTGGATTTCGTGGCCTCGCAGGCGAGCGTCACCTCTGGAGCATCAGACGAAAAAGCGGCCGAAGCTCCTGCGGAAACCGCGGCGAGCTAGCAGAGTCCTTGACGGCGATCCCATCCGCCGCGAAGACTCTGAGACATGATGAATCTCGATCCGATCCGCGAACGGCTGCATGCTAAAATTAAGCCTTTCACGCTCCACCTGACGGATGGACGTAAAATCCCCGTGCCGCACCCCGATTTCATTGCAGTTGGTCGCGGAGTGGTGGTGGTGCTGGACGAGCGCGACGTGGATCAGGTCGTGGATGGATTGCACATCGTCTCCGTCGAGGACCGCATCCTGCAAAACTGAACGCCCACTTTTTACGAACCTATGATCATCCAACCCAACAACGGCATCACCACTCCGCGCGGCGCGTACTACGCTCCGACGGTCATCGAGCAGGACGGACGCGGCAACCTTCAGGCCTACGACGTCTATTCGCGCCTGCTCCGCGACCGCATCATTTTCCTCGGCACGGCGATTGATGATTACGTGGCGAACTCCGTCATCGCGCAGATGCTCTTCCTGCAGATGGACGATGCGAAAAAGGACATCCATCTTTACATCAACAGCCCCGGCGGCAGCGTCACGTCGGGCCTCGCGATTTATGACACAATGCAATTCATCTCGCCGGACGTGAACACGTATTGCATCGGCATGGCGGCCTCGATGGGCGCGGTGCTGCTCGCGGCGGGGACGAAGGGCAAGCGATACGCGCTGCCGAACAGCGACATCATGATCCATCAGGTGAGCGGTGGCGCGCAGGGGCAGGCGAGCGATGTCGAGCGCACGGTGGAATACATGTTCAAGCTCAAGAAGCGGCTCATCAGCATCCTCGCGCACCACACGGGGCAGCCGGAGAAAAAGGTGCATGATGATTCCGACCGCGACTATTACATGGGCGCGCCGGAGGCGAAGGCGTACGGGCTGATTGATGAGGTCGTCGCCTTTCGCAAGGACATCCCGAACTTCGCCGAGTCCTCAAAGAAAACCGAGTGAGCTAGGAACGCTTTCCGCTTACATTCGCCAAGAATGGCTCGCGCTTCCAACCTCACCATGTGCTCGTTCTGCGGCAAATCGCACGCAGAAGTCCGCAAGCTCATCGCCGGGCCGGGAGTGTACATTTGCGACTCGTGCATCAATGTCTGCAAGGGCATCCTCGACAAGGAACTCAACGAGGAGGCCAAGCGGACCAGCACCCAGCTCCGCGTGCCGAAACCCGCGGAAATCCGCCGCCAGCTCGACAACTACGTCATCGGTCAGGAGTCCGCGAAAAAGACGCTGAGCGTCGCGGTCCACAACCACTACAAGCGCATCCTGCACAACAGCACGATCGGCAGCAGCATCGGCGGCGGCGGCGACCCGCTCGCGGATGTCGAGATTGACAAGAGCAACATCCTGCTCATCGGCCCGACCGGCAGCGGCAAGACGCTCATGGCCCGCACGCTCGCGCGCATTCTCGACGTGCCCTTTTGCATCGCCGACGCGACCACGCTCACCGAGGCTGGCTACGTCGGCGAGGACGTGGAAAATATCATCCTGCGCCTGCTCCAGTCGGCGGACTACGACGTGAAGCGCGCGGAAATCGGCATCGTTTACATTGACGAGATCGACAAGATCGGGCGCAAGACCGAGAACGTGAGCATCACGCGCGATGTGAGCGGCGAGGGCGTGCAGCAGGCGCTGCTGAAAATCCTCGAGGGCACGACGTGCAATGTTCCGCCGCAGGGCGGGCGCAAGCATCCGCATCAGGAATACATCCAGGTCTCCACGGAAAAAATTCTCTTCATTTGCGGCGGCGCGTTCGTCGGCATGGAGAAAATCATCGAGAAGCGTCGCGGGAAAAAAATGCTCGGCTTCACCTCCGGGCTGAAGACCGAGCAGGAAGTCCGCGAGGCGGAAATCCCGACGAGCGAACTGCTCCGCCACTGCGAACCGGAGGACATGCTGCGCTTCGGGATGATCCCGGAATTTGTCGGCCGCCTCCCCGTCGTCACCGCGCTCGATCCGCTGCTCGAGGATGAACTCGTGAGCATCCTCACCGAGCCGAAGAACGCCCTCGTGAAGCAATACACGAAGCTGATGGCCATGGAAGGCGTGCATCTTTCCGTGACGAAGGACGCCCTGCGCGCCTTTGCCGAACTGGCCGTGAAGCGCGGCACCGGCGCGCGCGCGCTCCGTTCGCTTTTCGAGAAAGTGATGCGCGACGTGATGTACGACGTGCCGAGCCGCGAGGACATCGCGGAAGTCATCGTGAACCGCGCCGTCGTCGAGGGGAAGAAGACGCCGCTCATCCGCCGCAAGCAGGATAAGGATGCGGCGTGAGTTCGTGCTTGGCCGCGGCGGCGGAACGTTCTTTCCAAAAATCACCCGTGCGCCCCGTGCGCGCTCCTCTGGACGTTGGGCGTTGAACGTGCTCTGCAGAAATGATCAAGAGGGACTCACGCAAAGACGCGAAGGCGCAAAGAAAACAATCTGCCTTTGCGGCTTTGCGTGACCCAACCAAACCGCTTGCGGAAGTCCGCACTGATCTTTTCAATAAAGCACGTTGGGCGTTGGGAGTTGCGGCGGCGCGAGAATTTCAACGCCCAACGCCCCGCGCCCAGCGCCCGGCGAAGCCCCGGCCACGGTCATTTCCCGCAACGCGCGCGCATTTATTTCCGCAAAATGGAGTGCGTCCGCCAGCGCCGTGATTCAGCCTCCGCCTTGCTCACGATCCATCTATGAAAAAAGCACTCATCACCGGCATCACGGGACAGGACGGCAGCTACCTCGCCGACCTCCTCCTCGAAAAAGACTACGAAGTCCACGGCATCATCCGCCGCGCCTCGTCATTCAATACCTCCCGCATCGATCACCTTTACCAGGACCCGCACATCCACGGCGTCCGCCTTTTCCTCCACCACGGCGACCTGAGCGATTCGCTGAATCTCACCCGCCTCATTGACCGCATCGGGCCGGAGGAAATCTACCACCTCGGCGCGCAGAGCCACGTCCGCGTGAGCTACGACATCCCCGAAAACACCGGCGATATCACCGGCCTCGGCACCATCCGCATCCTCGAGGCCCTGCGCGAGAGCAAGGTTCCCGCGCGCTTCTACCAGGCCTCATCCTCCGAGATGTTCGGCAAAGTGCAGGCCGTCCCGCAGACCGAGACCACGCCCTTCTGGCCCCGCAGCCCGTACGCCGTCGCGAAAGTGTATGCCTACTGGGCCACCGTGAATTACCGCGAAAGCTACGGCATGCACGCCAGCAACGGCATCCTTTTCAACCACGAGAGCCCGCGCCGCGGCGAGACCTTCGTCACCCGCAAGATCACGCGCGCCGTCGCCCGCATCAAACTCGGCATCCAGAAGGAACTCTACCTCGGCAACCTCGACGCCAAGCGCGACTGGGGCTACGCGAAAGAATTCGTCGAAGGCATGTGGCGCATGCTCCAGCAGGACACGCCCGACGACTACGTGCTCTCGACCAATGAGACGCACACCGTCCGCGAATTCTGCGAGGTCGCCTTCGCCCACGTCGGGCTGGACTGGCAGGAGTTTGTCAAATTCGACGCTCGCTACGAGCGCCCCGCCGAGGTGGACCTCCTCATCGGCGACTACGCCAAGGCCAAGCGCGTCCTCGGCTGGGAGCCGAAGGTGAAGTTCCACGAACTCACCGCCCTCATGGTGGATGCCGACCTCCAGCAGGCGAAGCACGACAACCGGTAGCCTTTAAAGGAGCACGTTCCGGCGAGTCCCGATTTCACGCCGTAGCCGCCGCATCCTGAGCGGGCTGAATCCCACGTTTTGGATGGGGCATTTTCGTTCAGCCTAGCTTGCGGGATCGGATGGCGAGAAAGAGATGGTGTTTCCGCCATCGAAATCATTTGCCGCCCGCGGCGCGGCGCGGGATGGTCGGCGCTTCAGCGATGCCATCCACGACCGACATTTCCACTCCGCCGGCTACGGGCGCGCATGCGACGAAGCAAATCCGGGTGGTCGTGGGGATGAGCGGGGGGGTGGATTCGAGTGTGGCGGCACATTTGCTCAAGGAGCAGGGCTTCGAGGTCATCGGCGTGACGATGAAGGTGTGGCCGCAGGACTGCCTCTCGCGGGCGGAGGACAAGTGCTGCGGGCCGCAGGCGATCGCGGATGCGCGCAGCGTGGCGCACACGCTGGGCATCCCGCATTACGTGGTGGATGAGGGGGAAAATTTCGAGCGGGCGGTGATTGATTACTTCACGGCGGAGTATCAGGCGGGGCGCACGCCGAACCCGTGCGTGATGTGCAATGAGAAGGTGAAATTTGGCAACCTGTGGGGGAAGGCGAAGAGCATCGGCGCGGATTTCATCGCGACGGGGCACTATGCGATCGTCGAAAGAAGGATGAAGGAAGAAGGGGGAAGGATGACGGAAGGAGGGAGGACCAAGGATGAAGGACGAGGGCTGAAGGATGACGGCGGAATTTTTGCGGACGCGAGCGGGACGTCGGCGTCGGAGCCTTCATCCTTCGCGTCCGATCCTTCATCCTTCATCCATCATCCCTCAGCCTTTCACGCGGTGCTGCGCAAGGGGCGCGATCCGCGGAAGGACCAGTCGTATTTCCTTTTTTCGCTGCGGCAGGCGCAGCTCCAGCGGGCGCTGCTGCCGCTGGGCGGGATGGAGAAGGCGGAGATTCGCGCCATCGCGCGCTCGCTCGGGCTGAAGGTGGCGGACAAGCAGGACAGCCAGGAGATTTGCTTCGTGCCGGGGAATGACTACAAGGCGTTCCTGAAGTCGCACCTGGGCGCGGGGGATTTTCATCCGGGCGGCATTTTCGACAAAAGTGGGCGGCGCGTGGCGGAGCACGAGGGCATCGAGCTTTTCACCATCGGCCAGCGGAAGGGGCTGCCGGGCGGTTCGCCGAAGCCGGTGTATGTGATCGATATAGACCCGGCGACGGCGAGCGTGATCGTGGGCGACGCGGAGGATCTGATCACGGCGGAGTTCGAGATGGATCATTGCTCGTGGCACACGGAGGTGGCGGAGCCCTTCGACGTGACGGTGAAAATCCGCTATGCGCATCCTGGCTCGGCGGCGACGGTTTTTCCCGGTGAAAATGGGACGGCGCGCGTGCGGCTGCATGTGCCGGCGCGGGCGGTGACGCCGGGGCAGGCGGCGGTCTGCTATCGCGGCGATGAGGTGCTGGGCGGCGGCTGGATCACACGGCAGAAAGTCGCGGAGCGCGCGCCGGTGACGCAGGAGCCCGAGGGCGATCTCGAAACGCTGACGGGCCTCGGTGCAGGCTGCGGCGCACGGCGCTAGCATGAGCGCGGAGGTGGTGCTGCTGCTGAGCAATTTCCCCGACGCGGACGCGGCGCGGAAGGCGGTACGCACGCTGGTGGAGGAGCGTCTCATCGCGTGCGGGAATCTCGTGCCGGACGTGGAATCCATCTACGAATGGAAAGGTGCGCTGGCGACGAGCACGGAAGTGATGGTGATTTGCAAAACGCCGCCGGCGCGCGCGGCGGAGGCGCAGGCGCGGCTGCGCACGCTGCATCCGTACGAGGTGCCCGAGATCCTGCAGTTGTCCGTGAGTGCAGGCTGGCCGGAGTATCTCGCGTGGGTGGCGGCGCAGTGCAAAATGTAGGCGAGGTTTTTCAACCTCGCGCGGGAGGATGGGCGGAGACGGCGGGATGGCGTGGAGCGCAGGCGCGGGCGAGAGCGTAGTGCCGACGATTCGTCGGCACGGCGCGTCCATGGCACGCGTCCCTGTGTTCGTCGGCGCGTCGCCTCCGCTGCCGCGCCTGTGGGCCGATGAATCGTTGGCGCTACGGACGCGCCACTGTGATCTTGCCCGTCGGCGGATTGTCCTCAAGGAAAGCTCCGCGATCGTTTTCCTCCCGATGTTCCGTCCCATTTTTCTCCCGCTGCTGCTCGCGCTCCTCGGCGTACGCGCGTGCGCGGCGGACCCGCCGAATCCGGCGCTGCCGCAAAGCCCGGAACTGGCTCAGTGGTTTTCGCTCGTGCGCGATGTCGAGGCGGGGCTGGAAAACGGCGCCGCGCGCTTCACTTTTCAAATGAAGAAAATGCACGTCCACGCCAAGGTGCTGCGCGACGAGACGGTCGTTGGCGCGCTGCGCACGGAGACTTCCTCGACGTGCGTGGACGGCGAGATCGCGAGTTTCAGCCTCGCGCGCGTGCTCGGCTGCGGGGAACTTTTCCAGCCCGCCGCGCCGTTCACGCTGCGCGGAAAAGGACTGGCAACTTTTCAAAACCTGATGGTGACGGCGCGCTTCCCGGAGGCGAAGGAGCGTGACCGGCGGCAGGTGCTGCGGGACATCGCGGACAATCCGGATGGCCTGCGCGCGGGCTTCCGCATGGCGACGCCGCTGAACGCGGAGAAATATTTTTCCATCGAGGATCCGGCGCTGCCGCCGAATGGCGGGCTGAACGAGCAGGATCGCGTGGCGGTGTTTCTGAAATGCGGCTCGCCGCAGCCCGGCGCGGCGGAGTTGAAGCTGAAGCATCTCGACGTGCGTGCGCCCGCGGTGATCCTGGCGCGCGAGCTGTCGGACATCCTGCTGGTGGATGCGCTCGCGGGGCAGTGGGATCGTTTCAGCGGCGGGAATCTGCACGTCGTCGTGACCGATGGCCGCGCGCATTTTCTCGCCGTGGACAATGGCGGGGCGAACTTCCTCGACGATCAGGGGAACTTGGCGCGGTTCAAAAAAACGGTGACGCGCTTCGACCGGCGTGTGGTGGAGCGGCTGTTTGCGCTGGAGGAATTTCTCGCGGCGACTCCGCCGGTAAATCGGGCGGCGAAGCGGAAAGATTTTCTCGGTTTCACGACCGAGGAAGCGCTCGCCGACGCCATGTCCATCGCGATGCCGGAGGATTGGGAATCGCTCCGCGTCCGCGTGCGCGAAGTCGCCGCGCATGTGCGCTCGATCGGCGAGGGCGCGTATTTCGCGGAGTAAAGTAGGCGAGGTTTTTCAACCTCGCGCGGGAGGATGGGCGAAGGCGGCGGGATGGTGCGGAACGCAGGCGCGCTCAGAAGAGCGCGACGTGGGCTTCCGCCCACGCCTACAGGCTGCGCTCGCCCGCGCGAGGGTGAAAAAATTCGCCTGATTTGCGGCGCGGCGCGGCGACTTTGAAGTCGCCGCTCCCATTCACACCGGCATCACTTTCCACATGAGGTCGCCGTCGCCGAGCGTGAGCCACGCGAAGCTCGCGGGCGCGCCCATGTTCGGCCGCGTGATGCAGCCGGGATTGAGAAAACGCACGCCGGCGATCGTCTCATCGCGCGGGACGTGGGTGTGGCCGTGCAGGAAAAAATCGCACGCGGGCGGCTTGCGCGTCGGGATGTGGCGGAGGTGAAAGCGCGATCCGGCGAGCGTGAAATCCAGCGTGACCGGCCAGTCCGACTCGGCGTCGCAATTTCCGCGCACGATGCGCACGGGCGCGATTTTCCCGAGGGTGTCGAGGATGGACCGCGAGCACACGTCGCCGAGGTGCCAGATTTCATCGGCGGTGCGGATGGCGGCGCACACGCTCTGCGGGAGAAGGTCGTGCGTGTCGGCGATGACTGCGACGCGCATCACGGCCGGGCCGGCGGACCTTTCGGCAATTCGCGCCGCGCCTTTTCCTGCACGTCGAAGTTGTTTTTGATCACCTCAAAAACGCGCGCGCCAGGCACCGGTTCACTCGTGATGAAGTCCAGATTTCCATCGCGCCCGATGACCGCGATCAGAAAATCCCCGCGCATCCCGTACGCGCCGGCGACGGCGGCGCCGTTGCTCGCGATCGCAAACGGGATGTCGCTCGGCACCGTGCCGCCGCCATCGGCGAGCGCCGCGATGAAGACCGCGCCGCGACTCGCGCAGTCGTGGAAAATGTTCTTCAGGCTCTTCAATTGCGAGCGCAGCGCCTTCGTATTTCCACTCTGCGCGATGACGAGGACGACCGGCTGCCCGCGCAGGCTGCCGAGGGAATTTTTCCCGCCCGCTCCGCCGAACGTGAACGGCGGTGCGGGCCGCACGACGCCGGCGTGCAGCACCGGAACCAGTACGCAGAACAATGCAAATGGGGCAAAGCCGGAGCGAAAAAAGCGCAGAAGCGATCCGGCTAAACGGAACACAGCCTTCCAGGCTGTGCGGCCAGCGGGCTTCCAGCCTGCAGGAATCAGTGACCGCAGGCTGGAAGCCCGCTGGCCGCACAGGCAGGATGCCTGTGATCCGCTCGCGCCCATTCGTCGGATGGCTTCGCGCGCGCGCATCGTCAGACCTTCATGATTTCCGCTTCCTTCAGCGCGAAGGAATCGTCAATCCGCTTCACGAAATCGTCGGTGAGCTTCTGCACTTCCTTCTCGGACTGCTTCAGCACGTCCTCCGTGATGCCGCCTTCCTTCTCGCCTTTTTTCAGCGTGTCCATGCCCTCGCGGCGCGCGGAGCGGATGCGCACGCGGGTCTCCTCGGCGATCTGTTTCACGGTCTTCACGAGGTCGCGCCGCCGCTCTTCGCTGAGCGCGGGAATCGGCAGGCGGATGATTTTTCCATCCACGATCGGTTGGATGCCAATCTTGGATTCCCGGATCGCCTTTTCGATCACCTGCGTCGTCG
The DNA here is from genome assembly GCA_038326125.1 of Chthoniobacterales bacterium. Classification (GTDB taxonomy): domain Bacteria; phylum Verrucomicrobiota; class Verrucomicrobiia; order Chthoniobacterales; family Chthoniobacteraceae; genus SXWH01. Next base: position 4,090 of record JBBQJR010000042.1, on the reverse strand, counting down.
AGGCATCGAACGGACTGATGACGAGCAGGCGTGGTTCGGGAGAGGAAATGAGCGCGAGCTGCTTGAGCTTCATCATCGAGCCGTACGCCTCGACCTCGATGCCCTCGACAAGCGCGGGCGAAGCCTTGCCGGTGCGCACGGAGGCAAATTCGTGCGCCATGTATTCGGCGGCTTTTTCCATTGCCTCCTCGGTGTTCAGCAAAATTTCATCGGGGTCCATAAGCAGTCGGTTGGCGGGTTATTCGGCAGTGACGAGCGTGCCGACGGGCTCGCCGAGGATGACCTCGCGGAGCGCGCCGGGGGTGAAAAAATTGAAGACGATGATCGGCATCCGATTGTCCTGGCAGAGGCTGAACGCCGTCGAGTCCATGACGTTCAGCCGGCGCTGCAGCGCCTCGCCGTGCGTGATGCGGTCGAACTTTTTAGCCGTCGGATCCTTCATCGGATCCGCGGTGTAAATGCCGTCCACTTTCGTCGCCTTCAAAATCACGTCGGCTCCAATTTCATTCGCGCGCAGCGCCGCCGCCGTGTCCGTGCTGAAGAATGGATTCCCGGTCCCCGCGACGAAAATCACGATGCGTCCCTGTTCGAGATGGCGCACCGCTTTCCGCCGGATGAATGCCTCGGCGACGGCGTCCATGCGGATGGCCGTCTGCACGCGCGTCTGCAGGCCGAGCGACTCGATGGTGCTCTGCAGCGCGAGGCCATTGATGACCGTGGCGAGCATCCCCATGTAGTCGGCGGTCGTGCGCTCCATGCCGCGATGGCTCGCGCTCAGCCCGCGCCAGATGTTGCCGCCGCCGATCACGATCCCGATTTCCACGCCGAGCGAATGCACCATCTGAATATCCTCGGCCATCTGCTGCACGATTTCCGGCGAGATCGTTTCGTGGCTGCCGGGGCTGCGCAGCGCCTCGCCGCTGAGCTTCAAAAGAATCCGGCGGTACTTCGGGGTGGCGGGCTTGGTCGCGGACTTCGGCATCGGGGCGCACAGAAAAGCGAAAGCGTTTCCGCATGGGAAGGGGAAATGCGCCGGCCCGATCAGTTCGCCGGGTCGCCGAGCTTGCGCTGAAGCATGAGGTGAAAATTCCCCAGCGGGAATTCGTCGTCGTGCGCGAGTGCGAGCCACGCTTTCGGATCGCTTTCGTCCGGCAGCGCGCCGGGCTTCCACCGCGTGCCAACATTGGGATGCACGTGCCGACTCACGAGATCGTGCGCGGCCAGCCACAGCGCGACGCGGGAGCATTCCGCGCCGAGTTTGTAGAGCGCGCGGAGTTCCGCTTCGAGCGCGGCCATCGCGGCGGGCAGTGCGTCCCAGCGGATTTCAAGATGGCCGTCGCGCCACAGCACGGCGTCACTTTGGTGCAGCGCGCCGAACAGAATTTGCCCGCCGAGCGCATCGTAATTTCGCACGCGCGTACCGGTGATCGGGAAACGCAGGATGCGGTCGAGCACGATCGCCCAGCACACGTAGCGCGCGAAGGGAAAGCCCTCGCGCGCGAGCCGGTGCGCCTCGCCAAACGCGCGCAGGTCCACGCGCAATTCCTCGAGCGCGTACATCCAAAACGGCGCGCGCTGGCGGATCATGAACGGGTCGAACGGCAGTTCGCCGAGCGCGTGCGACTGATCGTGGATGAGGTCCCAGAGCGCGCAGACATCGGTGAGCAGCGCGCGGTTCGCGAGCAGGCATTCGAGTTCGGGAAAAAGTTGCAGTCCCGTCGCGCGGGCGGCGCGGGTCGCGGTGGATTGCAGACGCTGCGCCTCGCGGTCGCAGAAAATTCCGCCGAAGTGATTTGTCGCGCGGCTTGCGACCGCGACCGTCTCGGAAAAGAGCACCGCGCATTCGCTCGCGTAGCCGTCCGTGAAATCCACGAGCGAAAGCGGAACGAATTTCGGATTCCGATACGGCCCGCTCTCGAGCGCCGCGAGCCACGCAGGCCAGCGCGTGCGAATGATGAGCGCCTCGAAGCGCGTCGCCGCCGAGGCATTCGGAGTGTACATCGGAAAAATCACGAGATGTTCGAGGCCGTCGCGCCGCTGCGACTCGGGCCGAAATGCTGCGAGCGACGCGCTGAAATCCGGCCGCGAAAACCCGCCGCGCTGCCACGCCGCGAGATCTTCCACGACGCACGCGAGGTATTCCTTCTCGTGCGGAAAATGCGCGGTCAGTTTGTGAATCTCGCCGGTCGCGGCGGCGATGAGTTTTGTCGCGCCGTCGTGATTCGCGAGCGCGATGCTGCCGTCCGGCTCTTGAATGGCGCGCAGCGTATTGATGACGCCGCGCAGTCGTGTCCACGCGGGCAGCGCCGCGGCGGAGCGATCGTTTTTGGCCTGCAGCGCAGCGAGATCGGCGCGGCGGTACGCGGGCGCGGCCAGCCAGTGCGTGATGTTCAGCCAGAGTTGCAGATGATCGTGTTCCGCGATGTGCTCGTCGCCGAAGAGCAGCGAATCCGTGACGACGACGATCCGGCCCTCGCCGAAGTCCGCGGACGCGATCACGCACGCGCGCGGCGGATGCGCCTGCGCCGAAGTGCGCCACGCAACGCGCGCGGGATGCTGCACCGCGCACGATCCCGCGCGGAAAAAACACGCGCGCGCTGCGAGGTGACCGAGCGGTGAGTCCGGGGCGGGCGACGCGAAAAGCCACTCGGGATTTCCCGGCACGCACGCGGTGCGATCAAAGACGCGCGTGTTCTCGATGTGCAACCCCGCGGGTGCGAGGAGTTCATTGAGGTTGTCGCCGGACGTGTCGTGCTCGTATTCCGTGACGACGAGCAGCCCGCCGCCCGCGCGAACCCACGCGAGCACGGCGGCAATTTCCTCCGCCGCGAGCGCTGGCGGGCCGACGGAAGTCGTGCGCTCCCAGCGCGGGTCGCACGGGTGCAGCAGCGCGAGGACATCCGTCTCCGCGAGCAGCTTCGCGGTGAAGGGAGCGTCGCGATTTCGCCGCACGGAAAAATCGCGCGCGGCGAGCGCGTCGGCGGCGCGCGCGTAGGAGGAGCTTGGCGGATCGTCGGGCGCAAATTCCGCCGCGCGCCGTGCGGAAAGCGACCAGCTCTCGCTGTGAAATTCATCGGCGAGGAAGCGGATGAGTTTTCGCGGGGCGGGGTTCATGAGATCCTCTCGTGAATGAAAATAGGCCGATCGCGTCGCTGCGCAACGTGCGCCCCGCGTAGCGTAGGTCTCCCGACCTGCGCGGGCCCGGCTCCGCCGGGGGGCGCAGCTCGGGAGAGCTACGCTACGACAGCCGACCGCGCCAGCCGACCCGACGCCAGCGTCCCGCCCACCACACGCGCGACGGCAGCCACGCGATCAGCCACATGGCGGATTCGACGACGGCGCTCTTCAGCACAGCAACCGGAAGCGAAACCGCGTGCGCGGAAAAGCGGAAGCGCAGGAGCCGCGCGCAGACGGCCGCCGTCGCGATGCGCGCGAGCGCGATGAGTGCGGCCCATTTCCAAAAGGGCGGGTGCAGCGCGACTCCGATCAGTGCGAAGCCGAGCGTGTGCAGCACGGGCAGGCCGAGCGCGCCCGCGGGCGTGGCCGCGCGGTACGTCACGGCGACGCGATGCTGATGGCGGAGATATTCGCGCCACGTCATCGGGTCGCTGTCGAGCGTGAGGACGCTGCGGCTGAGACGGATCGTGCGGCTCATTTTCGCGAGCCGCGCACCGAGTTGGTGATCTTCGGCGAGCTGATCGCCGAGCGTTTCCCAGCCGCCGAGCGTGCGGATGTCGTCCGCCTTCACACCGGTGCAGGCGCCGAGCGTGAAGGTGATTTTGCCCGCGAGCATGAGGCCCGGCCAGAGCGTGAGCAGGGCGGGGGAGGCGTCGAAAATTTGGGGCCACGCGCGGAGATTTGCGAAGCGGTAGCCGGCGGTCTGCGCGTCCGCGCCGCTCGCGTGCCACTCGCGGCGGAACGACTCGATGAAGTCCGCGTCCGGCATCGCCTCGCTGTCGGTGAGCAGCCAGTGCGCGTGCCGCGCGAGCGGAGCCATCTGGATGAACTTCGAGATTTTCGGATTCGGCGCGCAGTCGCGCTCGCACGCGACGACGGCGATGTCGCGGTCGCGGTGTCGCGCGCGCAGCGC
>JBBQJR010000041.1:0-13315 GCA_038326125.1 Chthoniobacterales bacterium | reverse complement strand
CTACAATGCGGAGAAGGGATACTTCACCCAGGCGCTCGACGGCCAGTATCCCGATGCCTCGCTGCTGCTCCTGCCCACGCTCGGGCTGCTCAACGCCACGGACCCGCGCTTCGTCTCCACGGTCGCAGCCTACGAACGCCTGCTCGCGCCGGACGGTTTCATGAAGCGCTACATCAATACCGACGACTTCGGTGAAACGACGAGTGCATTCACGATCTGCTCATTCTGGTGGTGCGAAGCGCTCGCGCTCATGGGCCGCGTGGACGATGCGATCGCGCTTTTCGATCGGCTGCTGCGCCATGCAAATCCGCTCGGGCTTTTCTCCGAGGACATCGGGCCCGGTGGCGCGATGCTCGGAAATTTCCCGCAGGCTTACACCCACGTCGGCCTCATTCACGCGGCCATGACGATTTCGGAACTGCTCGAAGTGCGCGATGGCAAGGTGCGCGCCTGGACCTGACACCACCCGCCTCATGGCTCGCTACCTCATCGTCTCCAACCGCCTGCCCGTGACTGTCGTTCCGGCGGGCGAGACCTATGAGTTGAAGCCCTCCGCCGGTGGGCTCGCGACGGCGATGGCCGGCCTCGGCGGCAGCGGCGAAATGCTGTGGATCGGCTGGCCGGGCGACACTACCGCGCTCGGCGCGGAAGCATCGACGCGGCTCGATGCCGAGTTGCTCGATCGCGGGCTCGCCACCGTGCATCTCTCGATTGCGGACGTGGAAGGCTTTTACGAGGGCTTCTCGAATGGGGTTTTGTGGCCGCTTTTCCACTACATGATCGACCGCGTGAACATGGACGCGTGGCGCGATTGGGAAGCCTACGAGCGCGTGAACCGGCAGTTTGCCGAAGCCGTGGCCGCGCAGTGGCGCGAGGGCGACCGCATCTGGGTGCAGGACTATCAGCTCATGCTCGTGCCCGCGATGCTCCGCGCGCTCCTGCCGCACGCCTGCATCGGGTTTTTCCTGCACATCCCGTTTCCCTCACTGGAGGTTTTCCGCACGCTGCCGTGGCGCAAGGAAGTCGTGGAGGGGCTGCTCGGCGCGGATGTCATCGGCTTTCACACCTACGGCTACCAGCGCCACTTCGCGTCGTGCCTGCTGCGCATGATGGGGCTGGATGTGGCGGTGGATGAATTCCACTGGCAGGGCCGCACCGTGCGGCTCGGCAGCTTCCCGATCAGCATCGATACCGCGGATTTCATCGCCCGTGCCAGCGCGCCCGCGGCGGAGGAGGCGGCGGCTAAAATCATCGCCCGATCGCCGGGAGTGAAGCTGCTCCTCGGTGTGGACCGGCTCGATTACAGCAAGGGCATCCCGCGCCGCTTCCTCTCCGTGGAGCGGCTGCTCGAAATCGAGCCCTCCCTCGCCGGGCGCTTCCGCCTCGTGCAGGTCGCGGTGCCTTCCCGCACCGCCGTGGAAAGCTACGCGGAATTTCGCCGCCGCCTGGATGAACTCGTGGGCCGGATCAACGGCCGCTTTTCCACCACCGACTGGGCACCCATTCAATATCTCTACCGCGGCCTTTCCTCCGAGGAACTCATCGCCCTCTACCGCGCCGCCGACGTGATGGTCGTCACCCCGCTGCGCGATGGCATGAACCTCGTGGCCAAGGAATACGTCGCCTGCCGCGTGAACGATGACGGCGTGCTCGTCCTCAGCGAATTGGCCGGTGCCGCGTGGGAACTGGGCGAAGCCGTGCAGGTCAATCCTTACAACGTCCACGAAACCGCGCTCGCCCTGCGCCAGGCCATCCACATGCCGCCCGCCGAGCAGCGCACGCGCATGGTGCCGATGCGCCAGCGCGTGCGCGAGTGGGACGTGCAGGCGTGGGTGCGCAGCTTTGCCGCCGCGATGGAAAGCGCCGCCGCGCGCCCCGACGAGGAAACCGCCGAAGACAACCCGCCGATGATCGAAGACCTTACCCGCATGCACGCCGCACGCCGCCTGCACCTGCTGCTGGATTACGACGGCACGCTCGTGCCGTATGCGGCGCGACCGGAATTTGCATTGCCCGACGCGGCGTTGATCGAACTGCTCACCGCCCTCGCCGCGCATCCCGCGCTCAGCATTCACATCGTGAGTGGACGTCCGCGCCCGCTCCTCGATGAATGGTTTGGCCATCTGCCGGTCGGCCTGCACGCCGAGCACGGATTCTGGAGCCGTCCCATGGGCGCGGAGTGGCGCGCCAACGCAGTCATCACCCACGAGTGGAAAGGGCGCATCCGCCCGGTGATGGAGAGCTTCGCCGCGCGTACGCCCGGCGCCTTCATTGAGGAGAAAGACGCCGCCCTGTGCTGGCACTACCGCCTCGCCGACCCCGTGCTCGGCCAGACACAGAGCCGCGAACTCATGCTGCACCTGACCAGCTTCCTCGCGAATCTCCCCGTGGAAGTGATGCCCGGTCACCGCATCGTTGAAGTCCGTCAGCATGGCGTGAACAAGGGCATCGTTTTGCCCTCCATCCTCGCGAGCATCATCATGTCGCCGGAGGAGTTTGTGGTCGCCTTCGGAGCCAATCGCACGGACGAAGACCTCTTCGCCGCGCTGCCCGAGCACTGCGTCGCGATCAAGGTCGGCCCCGGCGCCACCCTCGCCGCCCACCGCCTCCGCGACCCCGAAGCCGTCCGCGCCTTCCTACAGGACCTGCTGCAAAATTGCGGCGAGGGTAATCCAACGCCGAAGTCGCCGCGCTGAATACTCTGCGAACGTGAGGCGCTGACATGCTGGCGTGGACCGAGGGACAGATAACCGGCAGTGGGACGATGGGTGAACTTGTCCCAGGAGGCGCACGCCTTTCTGCGCAATGAGCACGCCCTTCATCGTCGCGGGCGACTCCGCCGCCGGCTCACTCACCGCCACGGGCGACGTGCAGACGCAGCCCGTCTTCGCGCTGAAAGGCAAACCGCTCAACACCTGCGGCCTCACGGAAAAAGTCATCTGTGAGAACGAGGAGTTCCACCTTCTCCAGGCTGCGCTCAACATCGAGGACGGCCTCGACGGCCTGCGCTACAACCAGATCGTCATCGCCACCGACGCCGACGTGGACGGCATGCACATCCGCCTGCTGCTGCTCTCGTTCTTCCTGTAATTCTTCCCCGACGTCATCCGCAACAACCACCTCTTCATCCTGCAGAACCCGCTCTTCCGTGTCCGCAACAAGAAGATCACGCGCTACTGCTATTCCGAGCAGGAAAAGCAGGCCGCCGTCGCCGAGTGTGGCGCGACCCACGAGATCACGCGCTTCAAGGGCCTCGGCGAAATCTCCGCCGGCGAGTTCAAGGACTTCATCGGCGAAGCCATCCGCCTCGATCCCGTGAACCTGCACCACCTCCACAGCAGCGACGAACTGCTCTCATTCTTCATGGGCAAAAACACCCCCGAGCGGCAGGAGTTCATCATCGAGAATCTCCGCGTGGAGAAGGATCTCGCGGAGGCGTGAGCGGCGGTTGAAATGGCAACGTGGCGGAGTGATAGCGCCGTCACACTCCCAGATGCAGGCGGATGAATTCCTCCGGCGTGATCGGCTGCGGCTTGTAGCCCGCAATTTTTAGCGCATCGAAATGCCGGTCATCCGTGATGATGTAGTCCGCCTCCGTCGCAATAGCGCAATCGGTAAATTTGTCGTCGTCGGGATCTGCCGCGACGAGGCGGAAGCGGAACGATGGAGAGATCGTGATGAGTTTGCCCTCGGCGGCGGCGACCGCATCCAGAAAGGCCGCGAAACTCCGCCAACGCTCCGCACTTGTTTTCGCAGTGATGACCTCGTCGTATTCCAGCAGGATGCTCGTGCTCACAGCGAGGAAGAAGGAGCCGTCTTTCCATGCTTCAAGGATGGGATGAAAATCGTGGAGCGGCGAACGCGCCTGGAGGACGACGTTCGTATCGAGCACGACAATCATCGGTATGGATGCCGCGCGCGATGTTCGCGGATGGCTGCCTCGACGAGCACCGGCTCGTGCTTGCCCGCGAGGTGATCGGCCTGAGCCCCCGCCGACATCTCCGCAAAAGCCCGCTCGGCCTCCAGCTTCAGCAGCGCCTTGCGCACGGCCTCCAGTTCCGCATCGGTGGCGTGCTCGATCCGTTCGCGCAGCAACGGGCGGAGTTCCTTCGGGTCGGTCGTGGCGAGCGTGCTCATGACGGCACAATGCCACGACGGTGGCGAACCGGCAAGGTTCGGGATGCGCGCGATCTTCACGGCCTGAACGTTCATGCTGCCGGATCGAGGTTGAGTTCCCAGCGCATCCGCGCTTACCTTCGCCGCATGAGCGCGAGTCAAGTCATCGAAGAAATCCGGCACCTGACACCCACCGAACAAGCCGAGGTGATCCAATTTGCGTATCGTCTGGATGCCGAGCGAATGTTGAGCGGAAAAGAGCTGGTGGCATTGGCCAAAAAAATGACCGCGGCCGCGGACACCGCTGAGGCGCTGGAGATTCGCGAGCAGATGATCCGCGGATTCTACGGCGGCAAGCCCGATGCCTAAGATTCGCCGGAAAGGGATTCCACCTGCCCTCCTGCGGCACCTTTTCGATCGCGTCCGGGAGCGGGAAATTTCCGAAGACCAGCTTGGCCTGCTCTTTGAATGGATCGAGGTGAACCCCGAAGTCCCGCACGGGAGGTGGTTCAAACGCTTTCCAGAGATGACCGTGTGCGGCGAAGGCGAGTTGATCAGGACGTTCCTCCGGCTCGGGCAGATTGCGGAAGGCGTGGAAGTCCCCTGAGCCAGCGAAGACCTCGGACCAACATGCCGCAGCCTTCCGCGTGTGCAACGAGAAGGTCACGCGCTTTCAAGGGCCTCGTCGAAATCTCCGCCGGCGAGTTCAAGGACTTCATCGGCGAAGCCATCCGTCTGGACCCGATAAACCTCCACCACTTCCACCACCTCTATAGCAGCGACGAACTGCTCTCATTTTTCATGGGCAAGAACACGCCCGAGCGGCAGGAGTTCATCATCGAGAACCTCCGCGTGGAGAAGGATCTCGTGGAGGTGTGAGCCGCTGCCTTCATCGAAGCGCGGAGGGCGCGAAGGCCAGCGTCCGGAAATTCTCCCCCCATCTGCGAATCCAGGAGTGGACGACCTAACCAAGAAATTCCGATTCCTCGTGCATGTCGTACTTGCGGGCGATCACAGGATCGGTCGTCACCAAATACGCATAATCGTCGGCCGTTCCGCCGGGAGTTTCAAGCGTGACCCCATCCGCCAGCATGGCAGACAACGTAGCCGCGGCCTCGCGCAGGCCCGCCACCATTTCACCGAGAGACTGTGCCTCGAGAGTCAGGAATTTATTCCTCCAGAGGCGCAGGAAGCGTGTGGCCGGACGCTGCGCTGTCTTCCAGAGTTCCGCATACCGCAGACGGACATACGGATTTAACTGAAGCGCCATTTCCTCCGGCAACACGAGTAACTTGATCAACTCCTGCACATCGGCGAGATCCTTCACGCGCTGCGGATTCGTCATGCCCGAGGCGAGTTTCAGTTCGATCAGGGTTGGCAAATTCAAATACCGAATTCCCTCGATCTCCATCGCAACAGCATCCGGCAAAGGAAACGCCACCGGCTTGGGCTTGCCGTCTCCGGGAAATTGCCCCGTCACGAGAAATTCGATCCGCACGCCGGAATCCGCATCGCGGAGATTTTTGCTGCCGGGAAAAGGTGGGCGGTAGCCCGCACCCTCGAGTTCTCGATGGATCTGTTTCAGACCGTCCTCGGTGACCAACAGATCGACATCCTCCGTGAACCGGCGGAGCCCATGGGCAAACAACGCCATGCCGCCGGCAATCGCGTAAGGAACCCCCATCTCCCGAAGCCGCCGCGTGATTTTCCGAAGGGCAACCTGCACGGCACCGCGGTCCTCGAAGTGTCGGCTCCCTTCATTCATGGCCCAGCCCGCATCCGCGTCGAGGAGTTGCTCATAGGTCATGCGTGATGTTCAAATTTGGCCTGCGTCCTCAGCCTGTCAAGACATCGGAGGGGAGGGTTGTCAGTCACGAGCACGCTCGCTGAAATCCAAGAGGTCATCCACAAGTTGTCGCGTGCGGAGCAGACGGAATTGCGATGCGGCGGAGAAACACTTGCGCTGGCGGATGTGGGGCACCGTGCGGATGCTCTCGGCAGTGCTGGATAAAAGCGATCCGCGCTGGCTGGTGTTTGGCCTGAATCGGCCGAAGCCCGCTGCGCCCGCCCGGCCACGGCCGCTCGCGGGAGCGGTGCCGGAAGTGGTGCGCCTCGCGCCGGAGACGGCGGGTCCGTTGCTGGCCGTGGCTTGATGCACGGTCGAATCTTCCGGCGCGCTTCGCCGGACATCTGCGGCGCGGGGGAAAGCAAATCCTTGCAGACAAATGGCCAATCCTTTTCTCTTCGCGGCTTCCTGCTCACGGCTCACTTTCCCCATAGATGCCCAAGAAGAAGCCTTCCAAAAAGAACGACCAGCCCGAGCTTTCGCTCGACGCCGCTCCCGTAGCGCCTGCGCCGGAAGACAACGCACCGAAGACAGAGGAGAGCCCGTCCGCACCCGCTATCCCTGCTGCGGAGAGTTCACCGGTCACTGCGCCCGCCGATGATCCCGCGCCAAAGCGCCAGCCGGGCGAGAAGGTGCAGGATGAGCAGGCGCCGCTCGCGCAGAGCTATCGCAATTGGTTCCTCGACTATGCGAGCTACGTCATCCTCGACCGCGCGGTGCCGCACATGGATGACGGACTGAAGCCCGTCCAGCGCCGCGTGCTGCACACGCTGTGGGACATGGACGATGGGCGCTTTCACAAGGTCGCGAATGTCGTCGGCGCGACGATGAAGCTGCACCCGCATGGCGATGCTTCTATCGGCGCTGCGCTCGTATCCATCGGCCAGCGCGGGTGGCTCATCGAGCCGCAGGGGAACTACGGCAACACGCTGACCGGCGATGATGCGGCGGCACCGCGCTACATCGAGGCGCGGCTCACGGCATTCGCGAAGGACGTGCTTTTCAATCCGAAGACGACGACGTGGCAGCTCAGCTACGACGGGCGCAACAAGGAGCCGATCACGCTGCCGGCGAAATTTCCCATCGTGCTGCTCGAAGGCGCGGACGGCATCGCGGTCGGACTCTCGACGAAGATCCTGCCGCACAATTTCAACGACCTCTGCCGCGCGGCGATCAATCACTTGCAGGAGAAAAATTTCCGCATCCTCCCGGATTTTGTCACTGGCGGCACCGCGGATTTTTCCGAATACAACGACGGCGAACGCGGCGGCAAGGTGAAGGTCCGCGCGAAGATCGAGGAGCGCTCGAAGTATCTGCTCGCGGTCACCGAGTTGCCGTACGGCACTACGACCGAGTCGCTCATCGAGTCCATTCTCGCCGCGAATGCGAAGGGCAAGATCAAGGTGAAGCATGTGGACGACAACACGGCGGACAAAGTCGAGATTCTCGTCCACCTCCCGCAAGGCTCCGAGCCGGAGAAGGTCATCCAGCAGCTCTACGTCTTCACGAGCTGCCAGGTGCAGCTCAATCCCGCCGCGTGCGTGATCGTCCGCAACCCCGAGACCGGCGACGACAAGCCGCATTTCGTCGGCGTGCGCGACATCCTCAAGACCAGCGCAGAGGCCACGAAGGCGCTGCTGAAACGCGAACTTGAAATCAAGCTCGGCGAACTCGATCAGCAGTGGCACTGGGATTCGCTGGAGCGGATTTTCATCGAGGAGCGCATCTACCGGAACATCGAGAAATCGAAAACGTGGGAGAGCGTCCTCGCGGAAATCCGCGGTGGCCTGAATCCGTTCCTCAAGCAACTCCGCCGCGAGGTGACCGAGGAGGACATCGTGCGCCTCACGGAAATCCGCATCAAGCGCATCTCCGCCTACAACCGCTTCCAGGCCGACGAGGCCATGAAGAAAATCGAGGCCGGCATGAAGGAGACAAAGGTCAACCTCAAGAACCTCACCGAGTATGCCGTCGCATGGTTTGAGATGCTCCAGCAAAAATACGGCAAGGGCATCAAGCGACGCACGAGCTACGACGAGATCGCACAGATTGATGCGAGCGCCGTGGTCTCCGCCAACCAGCGACTTTACGTGAACCGCACGGACGGCTTCATCGGCCTGAACTGGCGGCAGCATGAGTTCATCACCGAATGCACCATCCTCGACAGCGTGCTCACGATCATGCGCGACGGGTCGCTGAAGGTCACGAAGGTCGCCGACAAGACTTTCATGGGCCGCGACATTATCCACATCGCGATCTGGCCGAAGGACGGCGACACAAATTTCTACACGATGGTCTATCAGGACGGCGAAAGCGGAAAGACCTTTGCGAAGAAGTTCCAAATCGGCGGCCTCTCGCGCGACAAACTCTACCCGCTCGCGAAGAGCGAGAACTCGCGCGTCGTCTTCCTGCACATCTGCGCGACGGAAAAAGAGATGCCCAAGTCACTCCGCGTCTCGCTCGACGGCCGCAGCGGCGCGCGCGTGCGCGAACTTGATTTTGACATGACCGCCCTGCCCGTGAGCACGCGTACCGCGAAGGGTCTCACCGTGACGAAATGGACGGTGAAGGATGTGACCGCAAGAAAGTAGAGCGGATTAAAAAAGTGCCGCTGCGTTCCAAGGTTCAAACTTCCGAGTTCCGAGTCCAGCCCGCCGCAGGCACGTTGTGAACTCGGATGCGTCCTCTGAAATAGCGAAGCCGCTGCGCGCGGCTGAACTTGGAACTCTGAACTCTGAATCCCCGCAGCACTACGACACTGTTTGAACTGCTCAGCTTTCGTCCGCGCTGCTCCTGCCCGGCGAACTCCTTTCCAACCACCGAACCGCCCGAAAAACAAAAACGCTCCAGTCACACGGATGCGACTGGAGCGTTTGCGAAAAGATTGCCCCACCTTTGCCGTCACGGCGGATGCTCCGTTCCCCCAATGGTTACGGGCGAGAAGCCTGGGGCGCGCGTTCGGCCTTCCAATGAAGGCATGGCCTAAACACGCCCACCCTGACCCTCTTGTGTTGTTTTAATTACCGGTTCGGATTTTCCACCTTCTACTCGGACAACGCAGGGCAAATTGCTTGAGCGTCGTGCTGAGAATCCGCGCTGCTCGCGGGCCTCACACTTCGCTCGAAAATCGTTGAGAAAGAACTGCGGGCAGTTTTCGCCTGCGCTCCTGCGAAGTCAACGGCGGAGTCGTTGCGGAACGGCAAATTGAGACCCCTGCGAAATGCAGTTCACAAGGATTTGGGAAAGAATGAACCACGGATGTCACGGATAACACGGATGTTTCTCATACCATCTTTCGGAACTAACCGGACTCCAGCGGGAGGCCGCATCAGATCGTAGGCGCGTCCCGGAAGGGCGCGGACGCAAGCCTCCGCCTGCGCCTACGATCCTTCGCCGCCGCTGGCATGACTCCGATTGTTTCCGAAAGATGGTTCTCAGAGGAGAATGTTCTCATCCGTGTCCATCCGTGACATCCGTGGATAAACATCCTCTCCATCCGCGTGCCTCTTGCCGAGTTCCCAAATTGCTTCGCGCTACGGCCCGTCCTCCGCGGCGACATTCGAGAAGCGCGCCCACTTCCATGCGAGCGCGGGGAGCACGAGCAGATTCAGCAACGTCGAAGTGATCAGCCCGCCGAGAATCACGATCGCCATCGGCCCCTCGATCTCGCGGCCCGCCTCGCCGCTGCCGAGCGCGAGCGGCAGCACGCCGAGCGCGGTGACGAGCGCGGTCATCAGGATCGGCATCAGCCGTTCGCTTGCGCCGCGCGCGACGGTTTCCAAATCCCACGCCGCGCCCTCGACCGCGACGAGATGCTCGTAGTGCGAGATGAGCATGATGCTGTTGCGCGTGCTGATGCCGAACAGCGTCACGAAGCCGACGAGCGACCCGATGCTCAGCAGCCCGCCGCCCGCGAAAACCGCGAGCACTCCGCCCACGAGCGCGAACGGCAGATTCGCCAGCACGAGCGCGACATGCCGCGCCTTGCGGAAAACGATCGCGAGCAAAATGATCACCGCGACGCCGGCGGCGAGCGAATGCACCAGCAGTTCGCGCTTCGCCTTCGTCTGCTCCTCCGCCGCGCCGCTCCACTCGAGATACACGCCCGCGGGCCGCTTCACTTTTGCGTCCACGCGCTTTCGCGCCTCGGCCACGAACGACGTCACGTCGCGCTGCTTCACATTGCACGTCACCGTCTGCCGGCGGCGCGCGCCATCGTGCTGAATGTTGTCGCGCCCGTTCGTCAGTTCCACGTCGGCGAGTTCGCGTAGCGGCATCCGCAGACCGTCGCCATTCGCGATCGGCAAATTTCCCACCGCCTCCGTGTCGCGCCGCGCCTCGTCGGCGAGCACCACGGCGAGTTCGAAAATGCGCCCGCGCTTCACCATCTGCGCGACATCCGCGCCTTGGAAAGCCGTCTGCACCGCCTCCAAAACTTCCAGCGTGCGGAAGCCGAATTGCGTGAGCCGCTCCTGGCGCAGATGCACCGCGAGCACCGGTGCCCCCGGCGGCGCCTTCACCTGCACGTCGGCGTTGCCCGTCACCGCGCCTAGTTCCTTCGCGACCTCGCGCGCCGTCGCGTCCAGCCGATCCAGATCGTCGCCGAAAACATTCACCACGACTTGCGCCGTCTCGCCGGAAATCGTCTCGCCGAGCCGGTCGCCGAGAAAGGTCAGCACCTCGCTCTGCACGCCGGGAAAATCACCCAGCATTTCGCGCAGCGCCTTTTGCGTTTCGATCTCCTGCTCCGGCGTCGTCCCGCGCTTCAGCTCGACATGAAATTCGCTATTGTGCGGCCCCCAAGTATCCTCGCCCGCCTCCGCACGGCCGATCTGCTGCTCGACGGTCGCGATGTGTTCGTTCGCCAGCATCATTTTGGAAAGCAGCCCGCCCTGCCGCAGCATTTCCCCGAGCGAAGTGCCGGGCCGCGCGGACACCTGCACGACGAAATGCCCCTCGCGAAATTCCGGCAGCAGCTCGCCGCCAAAGCCGAGCGCGAGCACGCACGCGCCCGCCGCGAGCACGAGCGCGCAGAGCAGCGTCGCCATCGGCCAGCGCGCGAAAAACAGACACCACTCGCGATGCAAAATTTTCAGCGAGCGAATCCAGCGCGGCTCCGCGTGAGCCGTCGCATTTTTCAAAAACACGAGGCACAGCGCGGGCGTGACGGTGAGTGCGACCCCAAGCGATGCGACGACTGACAGAATAAACGCCACGCCGAGCGGTCCGAAAAATCGGCCCTGCACGCCCGACATCGTGAGCACCGGCAGGAAGACCACCATGACGACAAACGTCGCGTACACCACGGCCGTCCGCACTTCGAGCGAAGCATCCAGCACCACGCGCCACAGCGGCTTGGAACACAGGCTTCCAGCCTGTGCGGCAGACGGGCTTCCAGCCTGTCCCGCCGCCGGATCGGCAGGCTGGAAGCCCGCCGTCCGCACAGGCTGGAAGCCTGTGATCCGCGCCGCATTTTCGCGCAGGCGGCGCACGATGTTTTCCACGTCAATGATCGCATCATCCACGACCACGCCGATGGCCACAGCGAAGCCGCCCAGCGTCATCGTGTTCAGCGAAATGCCCCACGCATCGAGCACGAGCACCGCCGTGAGCAGCGACAGCGGAATCGAGACGAACGAAATCAGCGCCGTGCGAAAATCGAGCAGGAACAGCAGCAGCACGAGGCCCACGAGCGCGCCGCCGATCATCAGCGAGGCCTGCACATTCGCGAGCGCCGTCTCGATGAAAGTCGCGGGCCGGTGCAGCCGCGGATAGACGGTGATGCCCTCGCGCGCGAAGAGCGGCGTCAGCTCCGCGAGCGCGTCCTCCAGCGCGTGCGTCACCGTCAGCGTGTTCGTCCCGAACTGGCTCGAGAGCGTGAGCAGGCAGCCCGGTTTTCCCATCACGAGCGCGTCGCCAAATTTCGGTTCATGCCCGATCACGACACGCGCCACATCGCGCAGCCGCACCACTGGCGCGCCCTTGCGCACCGCGACTTCGCCGAGTTGCTCCGCGGAAAAAATCTGCCCGTCCGTCTGAATCACGATCCGCTGCGCCGGCGTCTCGATGAATCCCGCGCCGCGCACGCCCGTCGCCGCTTTCGCGGCTTCGAGCACTTCCGTGATCGTGAGTTCAAAAGCCGCGAGCCGCTCCGGCAAAACTTGCACCTGCAGTTGCTCGACTTCGCCGCCAAAGACATTCGCGCGCGCCACGCCCGGCACCGCGAGCAACCGCGGCTTCAACGTCCAGTCCACAAATGTGCGCAGATCGCGCGGCGACATTTTCTCGGAGACGAGGCCGATTTTCAAAAGGTCCATCGTCGAGGAAGTGAGCGGCGAAAGCGTCGGCGCACGCACGCCTTCCGGGAGCTGGCGCGCGAGCGTGCCGAGTTTTTCCGAGAGCGCCTGCCGCGACGTGTTGATGTTCGCGCCCTGCTTGAAAACGACGGTCACGACGCTCAGCCCCTGGATGCTCTCCGAGCGCACCGACTCGAGTTCCGCCGCGCCGTTCACGGCATTTTCCACCGGCCGCGTCACGAGCGTCTCGACCTGCTCCGCCGCGAGCCCCGGCGCTTCCGTCTGCACCGTCACTTGCGGCTGCACGAATTCCGGGAACACATCCAGCGGCGCGCGCGACGCGACATAGCCGCCCCACGCGAGCAGCATCGCCGCGAGCGCGAGCACGACACCGCGGTGGCGCAGCGAAAGTTGGACCACGTACTTCAGCATCCGATGCTCCGTGGGCCGTGCGTGGCCGGAAGACAGGCGTCCCGCCGGTCACGACAGACACGCGTCCCGCCTGCCCGCAGCCGCGCCTTCCTCTTCGCACACTGCAGGCTGGAAGCCCGCTGGCCCGCGCAGGCTGGAAGCCTGTGATCCTTCGCGGCCTCGCGCGCCGAACTGAATTGTTCAGACTGAACACTCATCTTCTTCAATCCTTCTCGCCGCCGCCCTGCGCCTTCAGTTCCTCCGACAGCAGCGCCTGCGCCCCGACTTCCACGATCAGATCCTCCGCTTTGATCCCGCTCTCCGCCGCGACGAACCAGCCCCGATCGCCGTCGAGCGGCGCGACCAGCGCGACCGGTTTGCGCACGAAACGCTCCTCCTCCTCCTGCACAAAAATCCACGTCGCCCCGTCGTGCCGCAGCACCGCCGAGCGCGGCAGCGCAAAGCCCTGCCGCGGCGACTTCGCGAGTTCGAGCCACGCCGTCAGCGCCATGCCGGGGCGCAGCGCAAACGCCGGCTTTTCCACGCGCAGCACGAAACCCTGCGCCTGCGTCTTCGCGTCCGTGTCCGCCGCGGGCGTGATGTTCTTCGTCTCGATCATCTCGCTCTCGCGCCCGAGCACGCTCAG
>JBBQJR010000040.1:0-13338 GCA_038326125.1 Chthoniobacterales bacterium | reverse complement strand
GTGGTTGTGGCCTTTCCGGGTCCGACTTTGGTTTTTCTAGGGGGTGTTTTTTTGCGTCCGGTCGTGGGGGCCGGCGCATTTCTTCCGGGATTTGTCGCGGCCGTGGGCGGGGCGATGCGAAATGAAACTGCCAATCCGAATTCAAAAACTCTGACCCGCCTCGACCTCGCGCGCTGGCTCGTGAGCGCGGACAATCCGCTCACGGCGCGCGTGACGATCAACCGCGTGTGGATGCAATATTTTGGCCGCGGCCTCGTCGAGACAGAGGAGGATTTCGGCACGCAGGGGACGCCGCCGTCGCACCCGGAATTACTCGACTGGCTCGCTCGCGAATTCATCCGCGGCGGCTGGAGCATGAAGGCGATGCACCGGCTCATCGTGACAAGTGCGACTTACCGGCAGTCCTCAAATGCGCGGCCCGATCTCGTGCAGCGCGATCCGCGCAATCTGCTGCTCGCGCGGCAGGAGCGCCTGCGCGTGGATGCGGAGATCGTGCGGGATGCGGCGCTGAGCGCGAGCGGTCGGATCGATGCGACCATCGGCGGTCCCGGGTTCCGTCCGCCGCAGCCGGAAGGCGTGTACAGCTTCACCCAAAGCGCGAAGAAGTGGACGGCGGCGACGGGCAGCACGCGCTTCCGTCGCGCGATGTACACGATTTTTTACCGCAGCGCGCCCTATCCGCTTTTCGGCACGTTCGACGCGCCGAATTTCCAAAACACCTGCACGCGCCGCGCGCGTTCGGACACGCCGCTGCAGTCGCTCACGCTGGCGAACGATCCGGCGTTCATGGAAATTGCGCAGGGTCTCGCCGCGCGCATGATCCGCGACGTGCCCGGCGGTGATCGCGAGGCGCGAATCCGGCGCGGCTTTGCGCTGTGCCTGGCGCGCGAGCCGTCGGCGCGGGAGTTTGCGATTTTGCGCGACTACGCCCGGATGCAGGCGGCGGATTTGCAAAATGACGCGGCGGGTGCGAATGCGCTGCTCGACGACACTTTGAAAAAAGGCGGCACGCCCGCGGAGAACGCCACGCTGGTGCTCGCCGCGCGGCTGCTGCTGAACACGGACAATTTCATCACCCGCGAATGAAAAAGTTGCGCCAACGGCAGGGGGATTTCCTCGAAGCTTCCGGGTGTCGCCCGTGCGACGGCAGCTTCGATCATCGGGAAAAGAGGCAGAAGCGTGACCAATTGATTTGTGGGCAACACGACGATGGCGATTTTGCGAGCGGCCAAATTTTGCTGATAGCGGAGATTTTTGTCCGCGGTCAGAAACACGTCGAACGCCGCGAGTTCCGCGGCGTGCAGCAGCGCGCCGTTGCGGAGTCTGCTCCAGCCCAGCGGATGCGTCGCGAGCACCTCGCAGTGGGGGCACGCGTGCCGGATTTTCCGCGGGACGCAATGGTCGAGCAGCACCCGTTTCACGCCGCCAGCGGCTGGATTCGCCGATGCGCGCACTGGAGGACCGCGACCGCTTGTGCGCGCGTCACGCCTTCGAATTCCACGAGGAATTCATCCAGCGACATTCCGGTTTCGAGATTTCCGAACAACGCATCCACCGGCACTCGGGTGTCGCGAAAACAGAGCGTGCCGCTCAGACGTTCCGGGTCGCTCCAGACAAACGGTTCGAGTGCGGCATCAATTTTCATGGGCGGAGCATCGTGTCATCGCCGCCGCGTTTCAATCTCCCTTCCGCTCCGATGAATCCGCTTCCGCCGCCCCGCCTGCTCGACATCACGCGCCGCCACTTTTTTGGGAAATGCGGCGTGGGGCTCGGGGCGATTGCGTTGAACCGGCTGCTCGGCACGGATGGAATCGGGGCGGCGAATTTCGATCCGGCGGATCCGATGGCAGAGCGTGCGCCGCAATTTCCCGGCAAGGTGAAGCGCGTGATTTACATGTTCATGGCGGGCGCGCCGTCGCAGCTCGAGCTCTTCGACTGGAAGCCGCAACTCGTTAAATTCACCGGGCAAAAACCGCCGGCAAGTCTGATGGAAGGAAAGCGGTTCGCGTTTCTGAAAGGCAACGAGACGCTGCTCGGGACGAGGCGAAAATTTGAGACGCACGGGCAGTGCGGGATGACGCTGAGCGAGCTTTTTCCGCATCAGGCTCGCATCGCGGACGAGGTGTGCTGGCTGCGCGGGATGACGACGGATGTGTTCAATCACGGTCCGGCGAAACTTTTCATGAACACGGGATTTCAGGCGCCGGGGCGGCCGGCGATGGGCGCTTGGGCGACGTACGGGCTGGGCTCGGCGTCGCGGGATCTGCCGGGCTTCATCGTGCTGCAGAGTGGGCCGCGCGGGCCGCGCGGCGGGGCGGCGCTGTGGAGCAGCGGTTTTTTGCCGTCGTCGTTTCAGGGGGTGCCGCTGCGCGGAAAAGGGGATCCGATTTTGTACCTGCCAAGCCCCGAGGGCATCACGCGCGAGCGCGAGCGGAGCTTTTACGACGCCGTCGCAGCGATGAACCGTGCGCGGCTGGACGAGACGGGCGATCCGGAAATCCTCACGCGACTGAATGCGTACGAGACGGCCTATCGGATGCAGACGAGCGCGCCGGAGCTCATGGACCTCACGGGCGAATCGGCGGCGACGCTGGAGGCGTACGGCTGCAAATCTGGGGAGCCGTCCTTTGCCCGCAATGCGCTGCTCGCGCGGCGGCTCGTCGAGCGCGGCGTGCGCTTTGTGCAGATGTATCACACGAATTGGGACAGCCACGGCGGACCGGGCGAAAACCTGACGACGGATTTTGAGAAAGTTTGCCGTGAGGTGGATCAGGCGAGCGCGGCGCTCGTGCTCGATCTGAAACAGCGCGGCTTGCTGGAGGACACGCTGGTGATTTGGGGCGGCGAATTCGGCCGCACGCCGATGGGCGAAAATCGCGTGAGCATCGGGCGCGATCATCATGTGGATGCGTTCACGATGTGGATGACGGGCGCGGGGGTGAAGCGCGGCGTTTACGGCGAGACGGATGAGCTGGGCTTCGGCGTCGTGGAGGGAAAAGTGCATGTCCACGATCTGCACGCGACGATCCTGCACCTGCTCGGCTTCGACCACGAAAAGATGACGTATCGTTTTCAAGGTCGCGATTTCCGGCTGACGGATGTCTCGGGAAAAGTAGTGAAGGCGATTCTGGCCTGAATCGTTGAGCCTGGCTGCGACCGCCGGCTCTGGGCGAAAATGGCGCGATGCATCCATCGCTTGACGCATGTGAATTCTCGCCCTACTTTCCCGGCTTCCAAAGCAGAGCCGGACACCGAAAGTGGGTTCACAGCCCACTTTTTTTGTTCCCGGCATACGACATTTTTAGCCACGCCATGAACGCAGAATTTATCGCCATGCTCGAGTATCTCGAGAAGGAGAAAGGCATCAAACGGGATGTCCTCATTGAGGCTGTCCAGAGCGCACTTTTGAGCGCCGCGAAAAAATCCGTGGAAGCGGGGCGGAACCTCGAAGTGGTGATGGATCCAAAGAGCGGTTCCATCCAGGCGCGGGCGCAGCTCGTCGTGGTGGAGAAGGTGGCGAACAAGCACGACGAGATCGCGCTTTCCAAGGCGAAGATCGCCAAGCCTGACGTGAAGCTCGGCGAGGAAGTGTGGGTGGATGTGACGCCGGGGGACCTCGGGCGCATCGGCGCGCAGACGGCGCGGCAGGCCATCATGCAGCGCATCCGGCAGGCGGAGAAGGAGATGATTTACGCGGAGTTCCGCGATCGCGCGGGGGAGATCGTGTCGGGGATCGTGCGGCGTTTTGAGCGGCAGGATGTGATGATCGATCTCGGGAAATTCGAGGCCATCATGCCGAACCGCGAGCGCGTGCAGACGGAGGACTACGCGATCGGCGACCGCGTGCGCGCGTATGTCGTCGCGGTGGAAAACACGGCGCGCGGCCCGGAGATCGTGCTCTCGCGCAGCCATCCAAATTTTGTCCGGCGGCTTTTTGAAACCGAAGTCGCGGAGATCGCGGACCGCACGGTGGAGATCAAGGCCATCGCCCGCGAGGCGGGCTTTCGCACGAAGGTCGCCGTTTTTTCCGCGAATGAAAAAGTGGACCCGGTCGGCGCGTGCGTCGGCATGAAAGGGGCGCGCGTGAAAAACATCGTGCGCGAACTGAACAACGAGAAGGTGGACATCATCCGCTGGTCTTCCGACGTGAAGGAGCTCGTGATGGAGGCGCTCAAGCCCGCGCGGCTGCGGAGCGTCACGCTCAACGAGGCGAAGAAGGTCGTCGAGGTGCGCGTGGACAACGACCAGCTTTCGCTCGCCATCGGCAAGCGCGGGCAGAACGCGCGGCTGACGGCGCGGCTCACCGGATGGGAGATCAACATTGATGAGGACACGTCCGTGAAGGACGCGTTCGTCGCGAGCGTCTCCGGCGCTGCGAAGCAGCTTATGGACGGTCTCGGGATCAGCGAGGAAGTCGCCACGAAGCTCGTCGGTGCCGGCATGACCGCGGTGGAAGTAGTCGCGGACGTCACGGCGCAGGATGTCGTGGACGCCACGGGGATCGACCTCGCGGCGGCCGAGGAAATTGTCAACAAGGCCAAGAGCGCCGCTGTGGCTTCACACTAGGTGAGGCCATGAATACCCAGGAAAACATTTCGATTCATGCCCACGAAGAGCAAGTCCACCGCAGCCACCGCCAGCGACAAGCCGGTCAAATCGGTCTTTAAACCCATCACGGCAAAGAAGGCTGCGGCGCCGGCCGAGGTGGAGGAAAAAAAGCCGGTAAAATCCAAACGGGGGCCCAAGGCGGGCGAGGAGCCGGTCGCGGAAAAACCGAAGGAAGTCCTTTCGCTGATCGATCTCGCAGACAAGCCGAAGGTGCCGCGCATCCGCAAGCCTTCGTCGCTGACGAATCCCGTCCTGCCGAGCATTTCCAAACTGATGGACGCAGAGACGAACGCCGCTGCGGCGGAAGTCGTCGCCGCGGCCGCGGTCGCTGCTGCCGCCGCGGCACCCACGGCCCCGGCTGCCGCCGTGGAGTCAGTCGCGGCCGAGGTCTCGCTGGCGGGGGAAAAGCTGATCCATCTGAAGCCGCCATTCACGGTCAAGGATCTCGCGGCCGCGCTGAATCTGAAGCCTTTCGTGCTGATCAAGAACCTGATGGACATCGGGGTCTTCGCGAACCAGAACCAAAATCTGGAGGCCGATGTGGCCTCGAAGATTTGTGAGATTCACGGCTTCAAATTTGAAAAGGAGCGCCGCGAAAAGGGCGGCGGCGTCCACAAGGAGGAGAAGAAAATCGAGCCGCCGCCGGCGCCCAAAGCGGAGGAAGTCGCCGAGGACGACGAGCCGGAGGTGCTCAAACTCCGCCCGCCGATTGTCACTTTCATGGGCCACGTGGATCACGGCAAGACGACGCTGATGGACACGCTCCGCAAGGCGCGCGTCGCCGCAGGCGAGGCCGGCGGCATCACGCAGCACATCGGTGCCTACGCGGTGAAGCACAAGACGAAGGACGGCGTGGAGCATTCGATCACGTTCCTCGACACGCCCGGCCACGCCGCGTTCACCGCGATGCGTTCGCGCGGCGCGACGGTGACGGACATCGTCGTGATCATCGTGGATGCGAGCGACGGCATCATGCCGCAGACGATTGAGGCCATCAACCACGCCCGCGCGGCGAAGGTGAAAATCATGGTTGCGATCACGAAAACAGATTTGCCCGGCGCAAACGTGGATCGCGTGAGGAGCCAGCTTCAGGAAAAGGGACTGCAGCCCGAGGACTGGGGCGGCGACATCATCGTGTGCCCCGTTTCTGCGGTGAAAAATCAGGGCATCGAGCACTTGCTCGAAATGATTTTGCTCGAAGCCGAAGTCCTCGAATTGAAAGCGAACTCGAAGGTGGCGGCGCGCGCGTCCGTCATTGAGGCGCAGGTCGAGCAGGGCCGCGGGCCGACTGCGACCGTCATCGTGAAAATGGGGACGTTGAAAATCGGCCAGCCGTTTATTTGCGGCGACTGGTCGGGCAAAGTGAAAGGCCTCATCAGCGAGACGGGCGCGAATTTGAAAGAAGCCGGACCGGCGACGCCTGCGAAAATCATCGGCTTCTCCGGGATGCCGAACGCAGGCGACGAACTGATCGTGATGGAGAGCGAGCGCGACACGCAGCGACTCAGCCAAGAACGGCTGGACAGCAAGCGTCTCGGCAAGCTCACCGCACCGCGCCGCGCCACGCTGGAAAACATTTTCGAGACCATCAAGCAGGGCCAGAAACCCGCGTTGAACCTCATCCTCAAGGGCGACGTGCAGGGATCGCTCGAAGCGCTCACCACTTCGCTCGGCCAAATCGACAGCAAAAAGGTCGAGCTGAATTTCGTGCATTCCGCCGTCGGCCCCGTCTCCGAGAGTGACGTGCTCCTCGCCGCGGCGAGCAGCGCGGTCATTGTCGGCTTCGGCGTGAAAGTGGAGAACAACGCCGCCAATGCCGCGCGCAGCGAGGGCATCCAGGTGAAGCTTTTCTCCATCATCTACGAGCTGATCGATCAGGTGAAGGAGTCCATGGCCGGCCTTCTTGATCCGGAAAATCGCGAGCAGATCATCGGGCACGCACAGGTGAAGCAGGTCTTCGAACTGACAAAGGGCATTGTGGCCGGCTGCTACGTGAGCGACGGCCGCATCCAGCGGACCGGACGCGCGCGCGTCATCCGCAATCGCCAGCCCATTTACGACGGCGGCATCGCGACGCTCAAGCGCTTCCAGGACGACGTGAAGGAAGTCCGCAGCGGCGTGGAATGCGGCATCAAGCTCGGCGATTACACGGAGTATGAGGTGGGCGACATCATCGAATGCTACCTCCTCGAAAAAGTGCCGCAGACGCTGTGACGAAGCGGTTGAGAACTGCAGGTTGAGGTCGGAGAGGCGGGATCGCCTCCATCCCTCTCAACTTTCAGCTTTCGACGCTCAACTCCGCCATGAAAAATCGTCTTGATCGAGTCAACGAATCTATTCGGCGCGAACTCGGCGTGCTCATCACCCGCGAATTCACCTTCGCGGCGAAGCTTGTCACGCTGAAGGAAGTGGACATCACGCCTGACCTGAAAAGCGCGCACGTGTACATCGGCGTTCTCGGCACGCCCGAGGAGCAGCACGCGGCGCTCGCGCAACTTCACGAGGCGCGGCAGCGCCTGCAGCACGAGCTCAGCCGGCGGATCATTTTGAAGTTCACGCCGCACCTGCACTTCAAGCTCGATGAAACCGGCGAGCGCGGGGACCGCATCCTGCAGATCATCGAGGACCTCCACCTGCCTCCCGAGCCGCCCGCCCCGCCGGCTCCGTCCGCTGAAGCTCATGGGAACTGACTCCACGCTTGCGGAAATCGCCGACGTGTTGCGCGCGAATCAGCGCTTCGTCGTGATCTCGCACTTCCGCCCGGATGGCGATGCGCTCGGCTGCACGATCGCGATGGGCCTTTGCCTGCGGCAACTCGGCAAGGACGTGCAGATGTGGAACGACGATGGCTGCGTCGAGCGGTTTCATTTTCTCGCGGGCTCCAATCTTGTCACGCCGCCCCCCGCCGAGCCGCAGGAATTCGACGTCGCCATCATGCTCGACACCGCGGTGAAAGAGCGCGGCGGCCGCAGCGTGCGCGCGGTGAAAAGCGCGCGGACGTGGATCAACATGGATCACCACGTCTCGAATCCGCGCTACGGCGATTTGAATTTCATTGACTCCACCTCGCCCGCGACCGGGCAGATTTTGTTCGAGCTTTTCCGTGCCGGAAATTTGCCGCTCACCTACGAGATGGCCGACAGCCTCTACGTCGCGATCAGCACGGACACCGGCAGCTTCCAATATCCAAACACGACTGCGCGCACGTACGAGATCGGCGCGGAGCTCGTGCGCATGGGCGTGAGCGTCGGCACGCTTTCGCAGCGCTTGTACGAAAGTCATCCTCGGCGCCGCCTCGAGTTGCTCAAGGCGATGCTGAACGTCCTGCGTTTCACGAGCGAGGATCGCGTCGCGAGCTTCGCGCTGACGCTCGCCACCGTGCGCGAACT
The DNA here is from genome assembly GCA_038326125.1 of Chthoniobacterales bacterium. Lineage (GTDB taxonomy): Bacteria > Verrucomicrobiota > Verrucomicrobiia > Chthoniobacterales > Chthoniobacteraceae > SXWH01. The sequence continues at coordinate 5,341 of JBBQJR010000040.1, read as the reverse complement.
CGGCACGAAGCCCGACGACACCGAGGGGCTCATCGATCACATCCGCTCGACCGAAGGCGTCATCGTCGCCGCGTTTTTCGAGGAACTGCCGGACGGATTCGTGCGTGTGTCGCTGCGCTCAAAGGATCCGCGTGCCGATGTCTGCGCGATCGCGATGAGCTTCGGCGGCGGCGGGCACACGCTCGCGGCCGGCCTGCGGATGCGCGGCACGCTCGCCGAGGTGCAGGAAAAATTGCTCCAAGCCATTCATGACAAACTTCCGCGAAATTGACGGTGTGCTGCCGGTGGACAAGGCCGGCGGGATGACCTCCCACGACGTTGTCGCAATCGCGCGCCGCACCCTCGGCACCAAAAAAATCGGCCACTGCGGCACGCTCGATCCGCTCGCGACCGGGCTGCTCATCCTCACCCTCGGGCGCGGGACAAAAATCCAGGATCTCCTCATGGCCGAGGACAAGGAATACGTCGGCACGATGAAGCTCGGCGAGAACACGGACAGCCAGGATGCCGACGGCCAGATCACTGAGACGCATCCTGTGCCGGATTTTTCGCGGGAGCAAATCGACGCCGCGTTTGCAAAATTTCACGGCGATTTTTACCAGATGCCGCCGATGGTCTCCGCGATCAAAAGGGGCGGTGTGCCGCTCTACAAACTCGCGCGACAAGGCAAGACGGTCGAACGCGAGCCGCGCTTTGTCCACGTGTACGCCCAGGAACTGATCGCGACGCGGCTGCCGGAAATTGATTTCCGCGTCGTGTGCAGCAAGGGCTTTTACGTCCGCACCTATGCCTTCGACATCGGCACGGAACTCGGCTGCGGCGCGCACCTGAAGGCGCTGCGCCGCACGAAGAGCGGAAAGTTTTCCGTGGAAAATTCCGTGAGCGCCGACGTGCTAAAACACGGCCCGCTCGATGCCGTGCTCGCGAAAGTGATGACGCTGCCGCAGGTCTCCATCCTGCGCGGCGCGTAGTTCGCAACGCCGCTTCGCGTGAGTGTGAACGTCCTGCGATCGATTTCCGAACTCGCGGACATCGCCGGGCCGGTCGTCCTCGCCGCCGGCGTTTTCGACGGCTTTCACCTCGGCCATCGTGCCGTGATCGAGCGCGCGCTCGCCGACGCGCGCGCGGAGTGCGGCACCGCCGTGGTCGTGACTTTTGATCCGCATCCCGCCGCCGTGCTGCGTCCACAGAGCGCGCCGCCGCTCCTCACTTCCACGCGGCACAAAATCCGCCTGCTGGCCGAGGCGGGCGTCGCGCACGTCCTCGTACTTAATTTCGACGCCGCTTTCTCCGCGCAGCCGCCGGAAATTTTCATCGGCGAACTCGCGGCCGCATGTCGTCCGTTGTGTGAAATTTGCGTCGGCGAAGACTGGGCATTTGGAAAAAATCGTGCGGGAAAACTTTCGCTGCTTGCGACGCTCGGAGGAAAAAGCGGTTTCGCTGCCGTCGGCATTCCGCCCGTGACGGTGGACGGAAAATCGGTGAGCAGCACGGCGATCCGTGCGGCGGTCGAGGACGGCGCACTCGCCGCTGCCGCGCGTCTGCTCGGTCGCGAATTCAGTGTGCTTGGCACTGTGGTCGAGGGTCGCAGGCTCGGGCGGACGCTCGGTTTCCCCACGGCAAATGTGCGCCTCGAAAGCGAGCAACTCCCGCCGAACGGCGTCTATGCCGTCCGCGCCATGTTCGACGGCAAACCGCGCGCCGGGATCGCAAACGTGGGCGTGCGCCCGACCGTTTCGGAAGAGGGCGCGAGCCGAGTGGTTGAGGTGCATCTCTTCGACTTCGCCGAAGATCTCTACGGCCGCGACCTCGAGGTGTTCTTCCAGCATTTCATCCGTGCGGAGCAGAAATTTCCGAATCTCGACGCGCTCCGCGCGCAGATTGCGAGGGATGTCGCGCAGGTGCGGGGCGCTCTCCGAGCGTGACCATGTGACAAACGGCCGGCTGAAAGCGTCCACGCGCTTTCCGTGAGATTTAATTTGCTGGGTCGTCGAATTTGCAGCCGACCTAAAATTGCGCGCGCCGGAAATGGCTTCCGCAGCCGCACGCTTTCGGGCCAGGAATTTTACGATGCCGTCGTGATGATTGATGCCATCAGCGCGGTGATTGTCCGCACCGGCGGAAAATGGCGCGCTCGTTTGCGGGCAAGCGAGCCGCGGGTGCGCGCATTTCCCGAGTTCAGCGTCGGTTTGCAAGCGCCGCGCGCATCGTTTCGAGCGGCGGTTCGCGATCGAACCAAATTTTGAAACTCAGCGCGCCTTGATGCAGTAGCATCGAAAGGCCGTTTGCGCCGCGAGCACCGACGCGATCTCCGGCCGCAAGCAGCGGGGTGCGATGGCCAACGTAGATGGTGTCGTAGAGAAGGTGCGAGGCGGTGAGGTATTTGGCGGGCACCGGCGAGCGCTCGCCGGGCCGCATGCCGAGCGCGGTGCAGTTCACGACGAGAACGCAATTTGCGAGGGCGATTTTCAAAAAGAGGTCCGAGAGGTCGCCGGAGGAAACGCGGTCGAAGGGGTAGATTTTCGCGATGTCGTCGAGGAGCGGTTCGAGTTTGTCGAGGCTGCGGTTCAGGAGCGTGAGCGCGGCGCATTGTTCCTCAGCGCACTGCATGGCGATCGCCCGGCCCGCGCCGCCGCCCGCGCCAAGGACGAGCACGCGGAGGTTCCGCAGCTCGACTCCAAAGCTCTCGCGCACGGCGCGCGAAAATCCGGGGCCGTCGGTGCTGCAGCCGTGGAGCTTTCCATTTTTGCCGACGACGACGGTGTTCACGCCGCCGGAGAGCGTGGCGGTTTCGTCGGCGGTGTCCACGGCTGCGAGCACGGCGGGCTTGTGCGGGAGGGTGCAATTGATGCCGATGAAGCCCGCGCGGTGGAGCAGACCAAGGGCCTCGGTTAGTTCGTCCGGCCTGATGTGCAGTCGCGTGTAGCGCGCGGGAATGCAGAGTGCGACGAGCGCGGCGTTGTGCATCTGCGGGGAGGCGGAATGCGCGACGGGATCGCCGATGACGGCGAGACGCAGCGGCGGATCACAGTCCGCGGTCGCAGCGCGCCAGTCGCGCAAGTCCGCAATGGTGTGGACTTCCTTCACGCTGGGTCGGCGAAGGACGTGGATGCCGTCGCAGGATTACGCCGGATGTTGGACCACGGATTACACGGATGGCGCGGATGGGATTGGGCGCGCGCTGCGCGCGTGCCCGTGGGGAGCCGCTTTGCGCGGGGCGCGCGTGTCGCCAGTGCCGCCCACGCCGCCGGTGTCGCCGGTGTAGCGGGGTTTGCGGGGTTTGCGGGGTTTGCGAATGCCGCGGGTTTCATCCGTGGCATCCGTGCCATCCGTGGTTGAAAAATCCTCATCATCCGAGCGCCCGATTTTCGTCAGGCGGAAAGCTTCGTCAGCGCGCGATCGAAACGCGCGAGCACGCGTTCGCGGCCGAGCACTTCGAGCGTGTGGTAGAGGCTCGCGCCGACGGAGCGACCGGTCGCGGCGAGACGCGCGGGATGCACGAACTCGCCGACTTTCACACCGGCGACTGTCGCTGCGGATTTCAGCGCCGTTTCGAGTGCAGCGGCGTTCCACCCGCTCTGGCTGGCGTAGGCTGCGTTGAGCGCGCGCAGGTGATCGAGTGCGTTCGGTTTGCTCAGGACCTTTGCGGAAGCTTCGGGATCAAAGGCGAACTCCTCGGTGAAGAAATAATCCATCCACGCGGGCGCATCGCTGAGCTTCTTCAGTCGCTCGCGCACGAGGGCGAGCACGGGGAGCAGCGTGGCATTTGTTCCGTAATTGATGCCTGCCTTTTGCAGCCACGGCCCGACTTTTTCCGCGAGCGTTTCGAGCGGCATTTGCAAAATGTAATGCTGGTTTAGCCAGTCGCATTTTTCCAAATCGAAGTGCGCGGCCTTGCGGTTGATCTGCGCGGGGTCGAAGCGCTCGATGACCTCGGCGATGGGCATGATTTCCCGGTCGTCTTTCGGCGACCAGCCGAGCAGGCAGAGGAAATTCCGCACGGCTTCGGACACGTAGCCGCCCGCGATGTAGCCGGCCACCGATGCGCCCTGGTCGCGCTTGCTCATCTTGGTGCCGTCCTTGTTCAGGATGAGCGGGATGTGCGCGTAGCGCGGCGGCGGCGCGCCGAGCGCCGCAAAAAGTTCGAGGTGCTTCGGCGTGTTCGAGAGGTGATCTTCGCCGCGGATGACGTGGGTGATTTTCATCTCGATGTCGTCCACCACGTTCACGAAGTGGAAAATCCACCCGCCGTCGGCGCGACGGATCGTCATGTCGGCTTCAGGCGAACCATCGCGGTTTTGCGATTTGCCGCGATCCACTTCGATGTGGCCGCACACGAGATCTTCCATCACCACGAGCTTGCGCGGCAGGCGGAAACGCAGCGCGCCATTTTCATCCGCATAGACGTGGCCGGAGGCGCGCAATTTTCCCGCATGGCGTTCGTAAATCGCGCCGCGCTCGCTTTGCAAATACGGCCCGCAGTCGCCGCCGACGAGCGGGCCTTCGTCCCAGTCGAGCCCGAGCCAGCGCAGGCCGTCGTAGATCGCCTGCATCGCGGCATCGGTGTTCCGCGCAGCGTCGGTGTCCTCGATGCGGAGGATGAATTTGCCGCCGGTGTGGCGCGCGAAAAGCCAATTGAAGAGTGCCGTGCGTGCGCCGCCGACATGGAGGTAACCGGTGGGCGAAGGGGCGAAGCGGACGCGGACTTGTTCGGACATTGGGCGGCGGAGCGTGGAGATTCACGCCCGGCGTGGCAAGCGAGGCTGTGCAGGCGCGCAACGCGGAACTCGCAGGGTTGCAAGTCGGGCCATAGGGCAGTAGAGAAACTCCATGACTCGCGACGTTTTGGTCACGGCAATCAACGAGGGCATTCCTTTCCTCATCCGCATGGCTGACGGCGAAAAGTATGAGGTGAATGATCGTCTCAGCATCGCGCTCGGTGCGACCAGGGCGGTGATTCTCGACAAGAACGGGCTGCCGCATATTTTGCCGCTGCTCACGATGACGGGCGTGTCGTATCTCCCGGCGAAGGGTGCGAGGAAGAATTAACGCGGGCCGTCAGCTTTCACGGTGCAGCGGTTTTGCGCTCACTCGAAATACGTGTCGTCATGATTGTAGGGCGGGGCGCAGCAGCAGAGGAAGCGGAGCGTTTCACGGGCGGTGATCGTGTGCCAGCAACCGGCGGGGATGAGGATGGCGTCGCCGGGGGCGACTTCGCGGCGGGCGCCGTCGATCTCCATCGTGCCGCGGCCTTCGAGGATGAAATAAAACTCCTCCGCGATCTTGTGGTAATGCCGCTGGGTTGCGCTTCCCGCAGGCACGCTTGCTTCGGCGAGGCTTT